>CBHRAM010000030.1:0-17116 GCA_966076165.1 uncultured Chitinophagaceae bacterium | reverse complement strand
CAAGCCGCAATGCCAACCAGAACTATATTGAAGATACCCGCTACAATGTAATGCAGCGTTACTTCCTGATGAGTTTCACCTACAGCCTTAACAAAGCCGGCAACTCGGCCCAGGGCCCAAGGGTAATGATCAGGACGATGGGTAATTAAAGAATTCTATCCCCCATTTTATGTTGAGATCCCGCTTCGTAAGAGGCGGGATTTTTTTATCTCAGATTTAGGGGATTAAAGTATGGTTGGTAGGAATGGTTTAGTTGAATATGATAATGGTTGGACTAAACGATAGATAATTCACTGTAAACAATCAAACACCACCCCGTTTTGCAGTGACTTACGTCACAGCAAAAATCCCCTCCTTGAAAAGGAGGGGAAATCACGAACCCATGATAATCTAGTAATCAAAGTGTAATCGGGAAGCAAATGCAATAAATTTACCCTCCTCGTTTACGAGGAGGGGTGCCCAAGCGGTCGAGCGAAGGGCGGGGTGGTGAAAAAGCATGAGGTGAAACAAGTTATTCATAGAATCACCCAAACCAACCTGCATCAATGCACTACTATACATAAAAATCCCCTCCTCTCAGGAGGGGACGATGAAAGAAAGCGCAGCTTTCCTTTATCGGGGGAGGTAAAAAAGCCCGTTACAGATCTGTAACGGGCTCCCTCAAAGTAAACAGCGAGCAATTAATTCGAATTATTGATCCTGAAACCACCAGGTCCCTGGCTGTTCATCATATCCATCATCATTTTCCGGAACTCGGGTTGGGTAACTACTTTCCCTTTTTTAGGCTCCTTCAATTCTTTCAGATCAACTGATTTTTTTACTTCGGTTGCTGTATAAACAGTTGCAGCATTGTCTACATCCAGTTGCAGAATCACACCGGGTAATTGGCCATAGCTTTCCGGTCCCACAGGACTATTCAGGTTCTCTGCATACCAGGCAACTACTTCTACTTCCTTACTTTGTGGACGGTTCTGAGAAGTTGTGGTATCCTGTGCACCTCCGCCACCTCCCATCACCACTCTTCTGATCATGCCAACGGGCTGCATGATTTTTCGGGTTGCTTTATGACAGGTATAACCAAGGATCTGTTTGGTTTCTGTACCGATCTTCCAGGGTTGTTGTTGAATAGTGTCTGTGATCAGAAAATTCTTTCCACCGAGTTCTGAAGTTTGAATGGATTTTGATTGAGACAGATTTTTATACAGATCACCATTATCGCTTCCACCCATGCGGATCATTACCCGCCCGCCACCGCCGCCTGCAAATGGGTCCGGTGCCTCATCTTCCGGTACCGCTTTGTAAACCGAAACACTGTCGCTGAACAGCAGCATATGTTTACTGGTACGGAATTCGGGGATCATTGCCCTCATCTGCTCGTCCTGGATGGTTCTGTACATATTGATCTTACGCTCATAAATAACGGTGCCTTCTTTTACCTGCGCCTGCAGCATGGCAAGGCTGAACAGGCCGGCTGTTACAAAAAATACTCTTTTCATGTTAGTGATTTTAATGTTCCAAAACTAAGCCTGTACTGTGTTAAGCAGCCTTGTTCAAAGGTTAATTTAGGTTAATAAAAGGGCTGCGAGGTCTGCTCTGAGAGTATATTTGTAAAAGAATAAAGCAGATGAACAAATTACAGCAATCACGGGTATTCCTTATCGCCGCTATCCTCCTGATAGTGGCTTTTCAGGCGTATTGGCTGAATAAGTTGTATCATGAGGAGCATATAAGGTTACAGAAAGAAACCGGAACTATTTTTCGTGATGTGGTCTATAACCTGCAGGTAGAAAAGTTTAAACAGGATACGATGTTCTACCGGCAGTCATCAGGCCCAAACCTTTTCATGTATAACACGGTAAATGCCCTGCGGAGGGAAAGAGGGCAATTTGATAAAAAGATACCACCGCCACCCGATCAACCGGATTCTGCCGGTCCTGCAAAACCCAGGGTTATTGTTATTAACCGGTTCGATACCCAGTTTCATAAAGCACCCGCAGGCATAGAGATACGCAGGATGCTTAGTGACAAGAATATAGACACTGCATTACTCAGACGGATGGCAGGTTCCGGTGTGAATGTGATTGTTAAGTATAACAATAAAGGAAAAGATTCCATCAACGATCTACCAAAAGATGTTGTACGTGAAATAAAGAAAATACCACAGGTACCTCTGCCTCCTCAAAGAGGAAGGGATACAACAAGAAGAAAATATACTGCCACCGTTAACCTGGACAGGTTTACAGCAGATAAAGAAGGCATTATCCGGTTGATCACATCCGGTAAAGCATTGGAGGATACGATTGCTGCAGGAAAAATAGATTCTGCATACGCAAAAGAACTGGGTAAAGCCGGTATCCCTTTAGCATTCCAGATCAAAAAAATAAAAGATGATTCTACACGCCGCGGTAAAGACAGCACCAACGGTAGCGGATTCAGAACACCACCGGTTCCTGTAGGGTTCAGTCATTCTTATTGGTACCGGGCAGAATTCGGTAGCTCAGCCATGTTTATCCTGAAAAAAATATCGCCGCAGATCCTGTTTTCTTTTTTTCTGGTTGCTTTCACTTCGTTGGCCTTTATGTTTTTATATCGTAACCTGGTAGCACAACGGAAACTTACCGAGATCAAAAATGATTTTATCGGTAATGTAACCCACGAATTAAAAACACCAATCGCAACTGTAAATGTAGCCATCGAAGCTTTACGCAATTTTGGCGGATTAGATAATCCGGAACGAACCAGAGAATACCTGGATATTTCAGCTTCCGAATTACAAAGACTGAGTTTATTGGTTGATAAGGTACTCAAACTGTCCATGTTTGAAAAACAGGAGATCGCTTTACAGAAAGAATCCTTTGACCTGCTTCAACTGGTAGAAGAAGTGGCAGCTTCCATGAAACTTCAGTTTGAAAAACAGAAAGCAAAACTGAACATTGAATCAGTTGGTGATAATTTTATGATCGATGCAGACAGGCTGCATATTACCAGTGTGATCTACAACCTGCTGGACAATGCATTAAAATACAGCAAAGAAAACCCGCAGGTGGGTGTGAAGCTGATCCGTCACGAACAATATTTCGAATTAAGGGTAAGTGATAATGGGATCGGTATTGCCGACGCTTATCGTTCCAAAATATTCGACCAGTTCTTCCGCGTGCCTAGTGGTAACCGGCATAATACCAAAGGCTATGGGTTGGGCCTGAGTTATGTGAATTATATTGTTCAACGCCACCAGGGTTTTATAGAAGTGGAGAGTGAACTGGGTAAGGGCAGTACCTTTATTGTAAAACTTCCTTTTGCCGGAACGGATACTGTGCAGTTTGATAAAGTACGAAAGATCCGCAAGGAAAAATTTAAATTCAGTTAATGGCTATCAAAGTATTGTACGTAGAAGATGAACTTTTTCTGGGTAAGATCGTAAAAGAAACCCTGGAAACCCGTGGCTTTGATGTTGTGATGGAAAGTGATGGAGCTGATGTGGTGCGCACATTTGAAGATGAACAGCCCGATATCTGTATCCTGGATGTAATGCTCCCCAATAAAAGCGGTTTCGAAATTGCCGAAGAGATCCGAAAACAGAATGATGATGTGCCGATCATTTTTCTCACTGCCAAAACACAAACGGATGATGTAGTACAGGGCTTTAAGATCGGAGCCAACGATTATATCCGTAAGCCCTTCAGTATGGAAGAGTTGATCGTTCGGATTGAGAATGCTTTGCGCGTGAGGAAAGATGAGCCCATAATCCTATCAGGCGATACCATTCAGCTGGGGAAATACCAGTTCCATATTAATAAACAGGTACTCTCTATCGGTAAAGAAGAAAGAAAACTCTCTTATCGGGAAAGTGAATTATTGAAATATTTATATGGCCAGCGCGATAAGGTGATTGACCGCCGCGACCTCCTCAATCATATCTGGGGCAACGATTCCTTTTTTAACAGCCGCAACCTCGATGTCTATATCACCAAGATCCGCAGCTACCTCAAAGAAGACCCTTCATTGGAGATCATCACTATCAAAGGGGTTGGCTACCGGTTTGTGTTATAGTTTCTTCTCAAATATGTTGAAATCAAACATCAGTTCAGTAATTTAACAGGGATTCTCTCACCTTAAAAATTACTGCTATGGTTTACGATGCATTTGTTAGTACAACTTTTGATGTAAAAAGCTACCGGATTACCGAACAGTTAGGTGTTGTTCGCGGCATAACTGTTCGTTCCCGAAGCCTGCCCGGAAATATTGTGGGTGGTTTACAAAGTCTTTTTGGCGGGAATATCACCATCTACACAGAACTCTGCGAAACGGCCCGCCAGGAAGCTTACCGAGAAATGATCCTCCATGCCGATAGTATGGGTGCCAATGCCATTATCGGCGTTCGCTACGATGCAAATGAGGTAATGAACGGTATTACAGAAGTGCTGTGTTACGGTACAGCGGTCAAGGTGGAAAAAGAATAAGGAAAGAATGGCCGGTTAGCCAAAAAAACGGATCTAAAATTAACTTCTGCATTCGATATTCCTTGTTCAATATTCAATATTCCCTCTACCTTTGCCCTTCGAAATTGCTTAATTATGAATGAGAAATTTGTAAGTCGCATAGCCGCCGAACTGGCTGAGATCCAAAATGCAGGATTATTCAAAAAAGAAAGGATCATTACCAGCGAACAGGGCCCGGAAATTGTT
Source organism: uncultured Chitinophagaceae bacterium (assembly GCA_966076165.1). Lineage (GTDB taxonomy): Bacteria > Bacteroidota > Bacteroidia > Chitinophagales > Chitinophagaceae > Sediminibacterium. Next base: position 12,431 of record CBHRAM010000030.1, on the reverse strand, counting down.
GTGAACGGAAAAAAAGTACTGAACTTTTGTGCCAATAATTATCTCGGTCTTTCCTCCCACCCCAAAGTGATCGAAGCGGCCCATAAAGCCATCGACTCTCATGGCTATGGAATGAGCAGTGTGCGTTTTATTTGTGGTACCCAGGATATTCATAAAGAACTGGAACAGAAGATCGCAACCTTCCTCGGAACGGAAGACACTATATTATATGCAGCAGCTTTTGATGCCAATGGCGGTGTATTCGAACCCTTATTTAGCGAAGAAGACGCGATCATTAGTGATGCATTGAACCATGCATCTATTATTGATGGCGTTCGTTTGTGTAAAGCACAACGTTTTCGTTACGAGCACAATAATATGGCCGATCTCGAAGAGAAACTGAAAGAGAGCGCCGCCTGCCGTAACCGAATCATTGTAACCGATGGCTCATTCAGTATGGATGGAACCATTGCACAGCTAGACAAGATCTGTGATCTCGCAGATAAATACGATGCCATCGTTATGATAGATGAATGTCATTCATCCGGCTTCCTTGGTAAAACAGGACGTGGTACACATGAGTACAGAAATGTAATGGGCAGGATCGATATTATTACGGGTACATTGGGTAAAGCATTGGGCGGGGCCAGTGGTGGTTTTACTTCTGGACGAAAAGAGATCATCGAAATGCTTCGCCAGAGAAGCCGTCCCTACCTGTTTTCCAATACGGTTGCACCAAGTATTGTGGGCGCTTCTATCGCAGTATTGGATATGCTTACCGAAACCACAGAACTACGCGACAGGCTTGAATACAACACAAAATACTTTCGCAGTAAGATGACAGAAGCCGGTTTCGATATCAAACCAGGTGATCATCCGATTGTTCCCATCATGCTGTATGATGCAGTGGTAGCGCAGACCTTCGCGGCAAAATTATTGGATGAAGGAATCTATGTCATTGGGTTCTTCTTCCCGGTAGTAGCCAAGGGCCAGGCAAGGATCCGTGTTCAACTGAGCGCCGCTCATAAACAGGAACATCTGGATAAAGCCATTGCGGCATTTACCAAAGTGGGTAAAGAACTGGGAGTGATTAAGTAATTAAAAATTAGAAATTAAGAATTAATAATTTAAATGGTGGTTCATGAAATCAGTAGCAATGACAAATAAAAATTGGCTCATATTTTTAATTTTTAGTTTTTCATTATTAATTATCAGCTGTTCTCCGAATAATGTGAAGATCGAAGATGGGTTTAAGAAATATTTTGATGAAAAAAATATTACCGGAACATTTGGGTTGTTTGATAATGGTACGGGCCAGTTTACCATCTATAATTTATCCCGTTTTAAAGATTCTGCTTATTTACCGGCGTCTACTTTCAAAATAGTCAACTCATTGATCGGTATTGAAACGGGACGTATTGTGAACGAGAAAATGGTGATCAAATGGGATGGTGTGGTGCGTACTTTTCCGAATGGTGATACAGCGGTCGACTGGAATAAAGACCTCAGCATGGAAGAAGCCTTCAAAGTTTCTGCCTTACCTTATTATCAGGAAGTGGCCAGACGTATTGGTAAGGATACCATGAAATTCTGGCTGGATAGTTTAAAATATGGCAATCATACTATCGGCGGAGATGTTGATAAATTCTGGATCGATAATTCTTTAAAGATCACGCCTGATGAAGAACTGGGTCTTGTGAAAAGACTCTATTTTGGTCAATTGCCTTTCCAGAAAAGAACACAGGATATTGTTAAAAAAGTAATGCTCCGTGAATCCAATGCCAATTATAAACTCAGCTACAAAACCGGCCTCGGTTTCAGGGAGAACGGGAATGAAATTGGTTGGATAGTGGGTTGGATAGAAGAGAATAACCACCCTTATTTCTTTGTTTTAAATGTCGAAGGCGATCATAATGCAAAACTAATGACGGCCCGTCTGGAGATCCTCAAATCTATTTTGAAACAACAAGGGTTTTTCGAGGGTAAAAGATAACCCTCGCGAGCCTTCGTGTCCCCGTGCCTTTGCGGTAAAATGGGTTTAACCGCGAAGACGCTATGCCGCAAGGGTACACGAGGAGATTGGCTCTCAAATTGGCGCTTTCTTTACAACCTTTCTCCCTCATATCTGTTAGATTTGCAACAGATATACCCGCTATGCAATTGTATTGTAACTCACTCACACAATATGGCCGATTAAAGACCCGAGAGGTTAAGATCGGCAACCTGTTATTGGGCAATTTTAACCCGATACGCCTGCAAACCATGACCACCACCGATACCATGGATACCATCGCTACAGTGGAGCAGAGTATCCGTTGTATTGAAGCAGGTGCAGAGTTGGTTCGGATTACCGCCCCGAGTAAAAAAGAAGCAGAGAATTTACAGAACATTAAAGATGAACTCCGGAAGAGGGGGTATACGACACCTTTGGTGGCTGATATTCATTTTACCCCTAATGCAGCAGAGATCGCTGCCCGCATTGTTGAGAAAGTGCGGGTCAACCCGGGTAACTATGTTGATAAGAAAAAATTTGAACAGATAGATTATACAGATGCAGAATATCTGGAAGAGATAGACCGGATTCGTGAAAGATTCACACCCCTGGTTACTATCTGTAAAGAATACGGAACTGCCATGCGTATCGGAACCAACCATGGTTCGCTCAGTGATCGGATCATGAGCCGTTATGGTGATACCCCGATGGGTATGGTAGAAAGTGCGATGGAATTTTTGAGAATTGCCCGCGGCGAATCTTACCACAATATCATCTTAAGTATGAAAGCCAGTAACCCGCAGGTTATGGTACAGGCTTATCGCTTATTGATACAGCAGATGGATGCTGAGTTTGGCGAATGTTATCCCTTGCATCTCGGTGTTACCGAAGCAGGTGATGGAGAAGATGGCCGTGTAAAAAGTGCAGCAGGTATCGGTACATTACTCGAAGACGGTATCGGTGATACGGTTCGCGTCAGTTTAACGGAAGATCCTGAATTTGAGATCCCTGTCTGTCGTGATATTGTAAAACGGTATTCATTCGTAAGCCGCCAGTCTTCGGGTGTAAATATTCCTGTAATTGAAAAGATCCCATACAGTCCCTTTGTATATCAGCGCAGAGAAACTTTTGCGGTGGGAAATATCGGAGCAAAGCATGTACCTGTGGTAATTGCCGATCTGAGTAAGATAGATAAGATCACTCCCAAACATCTGGAAAGTATCGGATACAAGTATGATGAAGTAACCGATAAATGGAATATCAGCGATGCAGCAGCAGATTATGTTTTTACAGGACATCAGTTATTGACGTTTGCATTACCGGGCACTCTGAAAGTGATCACTTATCCGGCGGCATGGTCCGGGGCCGCTGATCAGGAAAAGTATTTCCCGATATTTGATTCCACCGGCTATCTGGGAGCAGAATCAAAAAGCAAAGACCTCAATTTTGTAATGATCGATTGTTTCAGTGATGAAACAACCATCAACGATTTTACCAATCTGGATGAACTGGCAAACGATCCCGCAGTAGTTATTTGTTTAAGCAGCACCAACCAACATGCCATGCCGGCCGTTCGCAGGATGTTCATGGAACTGATCAACCGGAAAATCCAAAACCCCGTAATACTTATTACCGACAGTAATTGGCAAACTGCTGATGAACACCTGATACACTATTCAACAGAATGCGGTGCCCTGTTCTTAGATGGGTTTGGTGATGGTATCTGTTTAGGCATGACCAGCGAAAGCTACCAGCAACAATCATCCGGAACACAGGACACCAGTGGCCGTAATTACTCCAACAATACATCTGTTGAACAATTCATCAATTCAACTGCTTTCAGCATTTTACAGGCAACACGTACAAGGATCTCCAAAACAGAATATATCAGCTGCCCAAGTTGTGGTAGAACTTTATTTGACCTGCAGGAAACCACTGCTAAGATCAGAAGCGTGACCAACCACCTGAAAGGGGTTAAGATCGCCATCATGGGTTGTATTGTAAATGGCCCCGGTGAAATGGCTGACGCGGATTTTGGTTATGTAGGAAGCGGCGTAGGTAAGATCACTTTATACAAAGGCAAAGAGATCATGAAAAGAAATATCGACAGCGAAATTGCTGTTGATGAGTTGATCAATCTATTAAAAGAAAGTGAAGCCTGGATAGAGCCGGCCTAGCCGTAGTTGGTCTTCGCTGTAGTTGGTCCTATGATCAACGACAAAGACTAAGCAAGCATCATTATTAAAACCTAAACTCCCTACCAGGGGCAAGGAATATGCAAACAGATTTTCTCGTTATCGGATCAGGCATTGCCGGTTTAACCTATGCGTTAAAAACGGCAAAAGCATTTCCCGATAAAAAGATCACCATCATTACAAAGACCCATGCGGATGAAACCAATACCAAGTACGCACAGGGTGGTATTGCCGGTGTATGGGATGAGGAGAACGACAGTTACCATAAACATATTGATGATACATTGGTGGCAGGTGATGGGCTGTGTAATGAAGCAATTGTTGAGATTGTTGTAAAAGAAGGCCCGGAGCGGATCAAAGAGATCATTGCCTACGGAGCCGAGTTTGACAAAGATGAAAAAGGGGAATATAGCCTCGGCAAAGAAGGCGGCCATAGCGAGAACCGCATTCTGCATCATAAAGACGTAACCGGTAAAGAAATGGAAAGGGCTTTACTGGAAGAATTGCAAACTGTGAAGAATATCGAATTATTGAACCACTGTTTTGTGATCGATATCATTACCCAGCACCATCTCGGATACCTGGTCACCAAATCTACACTGGATATTACCTGTTATGGTGTGTATGTATTGAATCTTCATACCCAACAGATCGAAAAGATCCTGGCTAAGATCACTTTATTGGCAACAGGTGGCTGCGGACAGGCATACCGTACCACTACCAACCCGGTCATTGCTACGGGAGATGGTGTAGCCATGGTATATCGTGCTAAGGGTAAGATCGAGAATATGGAATTTATCCAGTTCCATCCAACGGCTTTATATGAGCCCGGTGTATCTCCTTCTTTCCTGATAACGGAAGCCGTTCGGGGTGATGGAGGAATTCTCCGTAATAAGAATGGCGAAGCATTCATGGAAAGATATGATGCCCGAAAAGACCTTGCCCCCCGTGATATTGTGGCCCGTGCCATTGATAATGAAATGAAACGGACAGGTACAGAACATGTGTACCTGGATTGCCGTCACATGGACAAAGAAAAATTCATTCATCATTTCCCCAATATTTATCAAAAGTGTTTGAGCATAGGTATTGATGTGATGCAGCAGATGATACCTGTTGCCCCTGCTGCACATTACAGTTGCGGTGGTATTAAAACGGATGAATGGGGAAAGACTTCGATACAGCATTTATATGCCTGCGGCGAATGCGCCAGTACAGGTTTACACGGTGCCAACCGTTTGGCCAGTAACAGTTTACTGGAAGCGATGGTATTTGGGCATCGTTGTTTTTTAGACAGCAGTAAGCTGGTGGATAAGGTTTCTTTTGAAGAACGTATTCCCGACTGGAACGCAACAGGCACCACTGAACCTAGCGAGATGATCCTGATCACGCAAAGCCAGAAAGAACTTCGCCAGATCATGAGTGATTATGTGGGTATTGTTAGAACAGATGTACGTCTGGAACGTGCCATGAAAAGGCTGGACCTGTTATTTGCAGAAACGGAAGCCTTGTATAGATCAACCAAAGTATCGCCACAGTTATGTGAATTACGGAATGTGATCACCGTAGGTTACCTGATCGTAAAAGGAGCAGAATTCCGTAAAGAGAGCAGGGGGCTGCATTATAACACAGACCACCTGCAGAAAAGTGAGCTCTTGCAGAATATTATTTTATAAACCATCTTTGCCTGATGTATTATATTATTTATCCATTATTGTATCTACTATCTCTGTTGCCATGGTTTGTGTTATACCTGATCAGCGATGGCATTTACGGACTGGTCTATTACGTATTCGGCTATCGGAAAGAGGTGGTCATGAAAAACCTGCGAATTGCTTTTCCGGAAAAAACTGAAGAAGAAAGGATACGGATTGCTAAGGACTTCTATCATAACCTGATCGATACTTTTATTGAAACGATCAAATTATTGTCAGTAGGCAAAAAAGAGTTCAATAAAAGGTATACTTCTAATATTGAAGTTGTGAACGCCTTGTATGATTCAGGTGTAAATGTACAATTACAGGCAGGACATTTTTTTAACTGGGAATATATCAACTGGGGAGTAGCCCGTGATTCTAAAATCCCATTCGTTGCAGTGTATATGCCTATATCCAATAAAGCATTTGATAAGATCATTTATAATCTGCGCAGCCGGTACGGAACGATACTCATCACAGCTGTGAATTTTAAAAACAAATTTCATGAATATGTGAAAGGACGGTATGCATTAGGGCTGGCTGCTGATCAAAATCCGGGATCTCCGCTTAATGCACACTGGGTAAATTTCTTCGGACGGATAACACCCTTTGTTACCGGGCCCGAGAAAGGGGCGAAATTGAATAATATACCGGTATTCTTCGGGCATTTTTATAAAGTAAAAAGAGGGCATTACCATATTCAGCTGGAATTGCTTACAGATAAACCTCGTGAATTTGAGGAGGGCAAACTTACCCAGTTATTTGCTAAGCGGGTTGAAGATGCGATCAAATTAAAACCGTCCAATTATTTGTGGAGCCACCGCAGATGGAAATGGGAGTTTGATCCTGAAAAATACGGACACCTTGTTGTAAAATAAAAAATGGTCGGTTCGCTTCATAGCAACCGACCATTTTTATGGTATGAAACAGGTACTAATTTAATACAGCTGCTGTTTTTTCTATCTCAAACTTATCAGGGATCTCTTTGATCTTACTCCATCCACCCAATACATTATAGAGATTATGGATGCCTTGTCGCTTCAATAAAGAACAGGCGATCACACTACGGTAACCACCGGCACAATGTACATAAATATTGTGTGAGTCTTCCAGGTTAACCATACTTCCGGGATCTGTCATTTCTGCTACCGGAATATTAATCGCCTGCTTAAGATGCCCATCGGCATACTCCGGAACTTTTCTCACATCCACCACCACTAACTTCGGATCAAACGGAATATCCATCGCCAGCTCGTCTGCTTCCACATCAATGATCATATCAATTTTTTCACCGGCGGCAAGCCATGCTTCATAGCTGCCATCCAGGTAACCTTCTATCTTTTCATAACCCACCCTTGCCAGCCTGATAATGGTTTCGCGCTCTTTACCTTTCTCGGTAACGAGAATGATCGTTTTATCAAATGGCAATAAACTGCCTGCCCATTCTGCAAAACGGCCATCCAGTCCGATACTGATAGAGCCAGGTACAAAACCCTGTGTAAATACACTGGATACCCGGGTGTCTAATATGATCACATCACTATCTTCTGCCTTTGCTTTAAAGGCAGCAATGCTCAATGGCTTCAATCCTTTTTCCAAAACCAGATCAAGGCTCTCATATCCTTCTTTATTGATCTTTGCATTTACCGGAAAATATTGCGGAGGTGCAGCCAGGCCGTCGGTTACTGCAGCAATAAATTCCTGTTTGGTCTGCGGCTGTAATGCGTAATTGGTTTCTCTCTGTTCACCAATGGTACTCTGTGTTTCCGGCCCGAGGTTTTTTCCGCAACTGCTTCCGGCACCATGACCGGGGTACACAATTACATCATCGGCCAGTACCAGGATCTTTTTCTGCAGGCTTTCATACATCATACCGGCAAGATCATCCATGGTGATCTCATTTTGTTTCTGGGCAAGGTCCGGTCGGCCTACATCTCCTACAAACAAAGTATCACCGGTAAATACAGCATGGTCTTTTCCATTCTCATCTTTCAATAAAAAACAACTGCTTTCCAGGGTATGTCCGGGTGTATGCAGTACTTCTATTTTTATCTTACCAAGATCAAACACTTCTCCATCTTTGGCTACATGCACTTTTAAATTGGTAACGGTATCAGGTCCATACACAATGGTAGCACCGGTTGCTGCAGCAAGGTCTAAATGACCGCTCACAAAATCGGCATGAAAATGTGTTTCAAAAATATATTTGATCTTCGTTTTTCTTTCCTGCGCAAGATCCAGATACTCTTCAATATCACGAAGCGGGTCAATAATAGCAGCAATGCCATCACTCTCAATATAGTATGCGGCTTCACTGATACATCCCGTATATAATTGCTTGATATACATATGTACTCGATTTTGTGCAAAGATAAGGGCAAGCTTCAGGCCAGAAAGGGGTCGAAGTTATCAAAAGGCCAAAATTGTCATAAACCCTGTCAACCTAACCTACCAGTGTTTCAACAAACTGAACCACTTCTGCCAATCGGTTATAGTTAACGGAGTAAAATATGAACTTGCCGTCACGCGAGGTACTTACAATACCTGCCCGTCGTAAGATAGCAAGGTGTTGTGAGGCTACGGACTGCTCAAGCCTGAGCTTGACATAAATTTCAGTAACGGTCATCTTCTGATGTTCATCAAGTAGTTTGATGATCTGCTGTCGTAACTTATGGTTAATGGACCTGAGAATCAATGAGGCTTTCTTTGTATGAAGGAAGTCGACTTTGATTGGTGTTTTCCCATTAAGTAGGACAACTGCTTGTAAAGACTGGGTCATGGCAATAGAGTTATGGGGGGGATGAATAAAACTAAACTCGTTCACATAAAGTTAAACAAAATGTTTGGGGATTCATAGTATAAAATTTATGAATGTTTTTTTCTTTTTCGGAACTTCCAAGCCTTACACAGCTTTTTTGGAAGTGTCGAAGAACGCTTTAACATAAAGGGGTTCGGCATAGGCAAGGTTGGCGAAATTGCCTGATTGACAGGATATTGAAGCTCTGATAGCCAGGTGCGAAGCATTGTGCTGAATGTGTAGAAATGACGCTTTCGGGTGCCTGATCACATCCACCAGTTTCTGGTGCCCCGAACCACTGAAAATGATGGTTTTTTGATATTGCTCACCCGTAAAAGCCTTTTCATCAATGATCAGGGCATAAGGGGCTTCTATTTCTTCGAGTGAAAGGGTATAGAGGGCAGTAAATACCTCCATCCGCCTTGCATCGATCAAAGGGCAAAGCAAGGTAGAAGGGTCGATAACGGACGCTGAGGATTGAAGATGGCTGACGATCGACTGTGCCATAACCTCAAGCGTATTCACCAGTATCAAGGGTTTATCAAGGGCAAAACAGATGCCTTTGGCAGAAGCCAGGCCAACCCTGAGCCCGGTATAGCTGCCAGGCCCTGCTGTTACTGAAACAGCATCCAGGTCTTTCAATGAATGGCCGCTTTGCGCCATAAGCTTCTGAATGGCAGGCTGTATAAATGAGGCATGGTTCTTCTGCTCGCTACTTTCGATCATGCCCAGTACCATATTATCGCTGCTCAGGCAAACGCTGGCATGTTCTGTGGCGGTATCAATATTAAGCAGGAGCGACATGTATGATCTATTGTATGGTGAGTTCTTTTTCCAGTGCCGGTGCTACCGTATAACGCTTATCCTGCTCACTTAGTTTTTTTAAAAGGGTATATATTTTTGTAAGGCCGATTTTCAGGCTCCATTCAAAAGGCCCCATAGGGTAATTGGTACCCAGCTTCATGGCAATATCTATTTCAGCCTTGGTACTGATCTCATCGCCCAAACCAAAATAGGCTTCATTGATGATCATAGCAATTACCCTGGCTGCGATCATCCCCGGTATATCGGGTACGAGATGGTACTTCCAGCCAAGCTTTTTCAAAATATCACCAATGATCATTTGCGAAGCTTGCCCGCCTTCGGAGAGGTCTGTAGAAACCACTTCTATCGAATCCCGCTCCAGAAAGCCGTTCCAGGCATTCAGCCTGATAAAATTACCAGGTAACTGTTCACTTGTTTCAATCACGGAATTGACAAAAACAGGCTGATAGGTTATGTTTGAAAAAGCCGGCCCTTCCTCTTCAAAACACAGGTCAAAATAAGCATCCGCAGCAGGAATCTGTTTCTCATTTGCCAGCCAGTAAATCTGCACACCTTCTGCGATCCCTTTGTTTAGGAAGGCCTGCTTTTGTTCTGTATTGGCTTTGACTACAATCTGCATGGATGGTGCTTAAACCGCAAATTTAGGTTGGCAGGTTGATAGAAATGCAGCAATTTGCTGCCGATTAAAACAATTTGTATGTCAAAACAGATCATTCAAACAGATAAAGCACCGGCTCCTATCGGACCGTATAACCAGGCGGTAAAAGCAAACGGCATGGTTTTCCTTAGCGGACAGGTAGCATTTGTACCCGCAACAGGAGAACTGGAATTATCTTCTATACCGGCAGAAACCCATCAGGTAATGAAAAACCTGCAATCGGTACTGGAAGAAGCCAAACTCAGCTTTGAGCATGTGGTAAAAACAAGTATTTTCTTAAGTGATATGTCACTCTTTGCTCAGGTGAACGAAGTGTACGGAACCTATTTCAAAGGAGATTATCCTGCCCGTGAAACCGTGGCCGTAAAAGGATTACCACGTGGTGTGAATGTAGAGATCAGTATGATTGCGGTGGTAGAGCTGTAGAATATCGAATATTGAACAAAGAATATTGAATGTTGAACCGAAGCCATACTTCAGAATTCAATATTCTTTGTTCAATATTTAATATTTAATGTGTGAGTACAACTTTATAACGGGTCGTAAACACTTTCCTCTCATTCGGCAAAAGATCTATCCGCCACATCCCGTTATTAAAATTATCCGGGGCACCACTCAGGTTTTCGATGGCAATACTCTTTCTGTGTGGTGGGATATATAATTGTAACAAAGGATACGACGTATCCGGTTCAATAATCAGTTTCCAGCGATCATTGCTTAACACGCATTTAGCGCCATTTTTTGTAGGGTCCAGTTCAAAAGAATTATCCAGCTGAATCCCTTTCAGCGAAGCACCGTTTATAAAACGCTCGTCTTTTATTTTCTTTCCCGAAGGCAACAAAGCCGCATCATATTCGAGTTGTGTGTTACTGTCGAATTGAATGTTCCATTCATCTACTGATCCGCCCAATGTAAAATAAGGATGCCATCCATCCGCCATCGGAATGGAATGTTCATTGGTGTGTGATACGGTTGTAGTAACACTTAATTGATTTTCTGCTTCCAGTTTCCATTCAACAATAACAGTGTAAGGAAAAGGATACCCGGCATCATCTCCTTTATAATCATATTGAAGTGTAACGCTTGCCTGATTGTTACCTGATTCTTGATTCCTGACCGTATAGATCCCATCATAGATCAGTCCATGTATCGCATGGCCGTTGAGAAAATGTTTATGAACCTTGTATTCTTTATTTTCCAACCGGTATTTTCCTTCAAACATCCGGCAAACAAAAGGGTTGAGCTTGGCACTTTTAAAACCATGGGTGATGTTTGTCAGGATATCTTCTCTTCCCGTAAATCCTTCCACAACATTGAAAACCGACCCGTTTACCGGCACCTTGAATGCATTCAGTAAACCGCCAAACGCATAGATCTCGGCTTCCGCGCCTCCGGCACCATCTTTTAAACTAATAATGGGAAACCCATTTTGATCGTCGATACTGACTTTGAAAGACATAGATTGATTTAAAACCTGAAAGTAAGAAGTTAGCAGCGAAAACAATCGGATAATCAAAAGCTAACATTTGTTAACTTTTGGTAGCAAAACTGTAAATTTGCTTTCGCGTTTAACAAACAGCTATGGCATATACTCCCCAACATAAGATCCGTATTGTAACAGCCGCCAGTTTATTCGACGGGCATGATGCCGCTATAAATATCATGCGCCGCATTTTACAGGCCAAGGGTGCAGAGATCATTCACCTCGGTCATAACCGAAGTGTATTGGAAATTGTAGAATGTGCTATTGAAGAAGATGCACAGGGTATTGCCATTACCAGCTACCAGGGCGGACATGTAGAGTTCTTTAAATACATGAAAGACCTGCTTGACCAGAACGGTTGTGGCCATATTAAAATATTTGGTGGAGGTGGCGGTACAATTTTACCTGAGGAGATCCGAGAACTGCATTTGTATGGGATCACTAAGATCTACAGTCCCGACGATGGCCGCAAAATGGGCCTTGAAGGAATGATTGAAGATGTGATCCGCCAATGCGATTTCAGTCTCAACGGAAACGGCATCTACAAAAAACCCATGACCCTGGGCGAAGTAAAAGATGTACGCAAAGTAGCCCGTGAGATCACGAACGCAGAAAATGGCACACAAACTACAGACCACAAACCAGAGACCACAGACAAAAAAATTCCGGTCCTGGGTATTACCGGAACCGGCGGTGCCGGAAAGAGTTCTGTTACCGATGAAATCGTTCGTCGTTACCTGCACACATTCACAGATAAGACCATTGCTGTTATTTCTGTAGATCCTTCCAAGAAAAAAACAGGTG
>CBHRAM010000029.1:0-17158 GCA_966076165.1 uncultured Chitinophagaceae bacterium | reverse complement strand
ATTCGTGCGAGGAAGGCTTTGATCTTTTTCATGATACTTACGTAGGGTAAGAAACGGAGAAAAGATAAGCAATATTGTTAGTGTTGTGTAGTAAACCGGGTTACCTACCGGTAAGGGAAACAAAGAACACTAAGGTTGTTCTACAACACTACACTAAAGACTCAACTTTTTCTCCAGCTCTTCCAAAGATACGCCCTTTGTTTCCGGCACACTGGTTAAGACCCATACCAACTGAAGTACCATCATAAAAGCAAAGAATCCAAAGATGGGCCATGGGTTTTCTTTAAAGATCCCGTTGTCTTTGTCAAGGAAGATGGGCGTGATCAATGTGATCAAAGCAGCAAATACCCAGTGTATGCTGGCACCGAAAGACTGTCCGGCGCTACGGATCTTATTTGGAAAGATCTCGGAGATAAACACCCAGATCACCGCACCCTGTCCAACAGCATGGGCGGCGATGAACAGGAGCAGGAAACTCATCAGGAAAACCGGCCCGGTATGCGCATAAAAAGCCCAGGAAACCATGGAGAGGCTGAGTATATAACCCAGGGAACCGATGATCAATAAGGTTTTTCTGCCCAACCTGTCGATCAGGTATAGACCAACAAACGTAAAAACAAGGTTGGTGCCGCCGATCGCAATCGAATTGAACAAAGACTCTTTTGCGGCAAGCCCGGCTTTCTCCAGGATCTCCGGTGCATAATACAGGATGAAATTGATGCCCGATACCTGGTTAAAGAAAGCGATCATAAATGCGAGGTAAACGATCTTCCGGTGTTTGTGGTTAAAAAAAGCCACTGCTTTACCGTCGGCCGTTTCGTGCTGGTTACTCTGCAGGATAGCGGCCGTTTCTGCATTCACATCCGTAACCCCTATCTGTAACATGATATCTTTCGCAGCAGCGAGATCGTTCTTTTTAGTGATCAGCCAGCGCGGGCTTTCCGAAATGCCGAATACAAGTAAGGTATACAGGGTTGCCGGAACGGCTAATACACCCAGCATCCAACGCCAGTCGTTTGCACCACCTACGCCCTGCAAAAAATAATTGGAAAGAAAAGCGATCAGGATCCCGAATACAATATTGAACTGGTATAAAGCACCAAGCCTTCCACGGGTAACCGGTGTAGAGATCTCTGAAATATAAATAGGTGCCACAACAGAAGAAACCCCAATACCCACACCACCAATAAAACGGAAAAAAGAGAACATATAAGGATCTGTGGCAAACGCAGAACCTATTGCAGAAAGGGCGAATAAGATCCCCACCCATAACAGCACTTTTTTCCTGCCAAAAAGTTCGGTAGGGATCCCGCCGAAAATAGCACCCAGTACGGTACCCCATAAGGCCATCGACATAATAAAGAACCCATGAAATAAAGGAGAAGTATGCCAGAGTTCTTTGATGGGCTGGTTGGCACCGGAAATAACTACGGTATCAAATCCGAAAATAAAACCGGCAAGGGCCACAACAATGGACCAACGGACAAGTTTACTCTTATTCATGTGCAATCGAAGTTTGGATTAGTAAGATAAGTAATACTCAAAGAAAAACGGCTTTCCGTTTAGAGTATTCTTTATCAGGTCTAACCAAACAAAACTGCGGCTTTGCGTCTCTGCGTGATTTTTTTGCACGCAGAGGCGCAGTTTTAGAGGGCCTATCCGCCGGAACCCACGCGTTGGATCTCATCGCCGGCAGAACCGGAATTGCGGCGTGTGGTTTTTAAGGGTTTTCCAAAACGCCAGGTAAAAGAAAGGCTGGCTACCCGGGTATCTCTTCTCAGGATAAAATATTCTGTGGCACCCGGAAAATCGGTATTGCCTTCCATGGCCTGGGTAAAGAAAATATCGCGTACACTTAACTTAAGCGTTGCTTTTTTATTAAGCACCGGCCTTGCAACTCCTGCCGAAAGCTGGCCGGTTGGCTCCAGTAATTCCTGCAGGTCGTTACGGGCTTTACTGGTATAAAAACCGGAAAGTTCCAGTGTATATATCTTACCCGGCCTGAACTGGTTGTTCATACTGAAATTAAGCTGCGATATATCGGAAGCATAATTCACGTTTGCGTATCCTTTTAATTCTTTGTGGTTATAGATGGCTTGTGAAGAAAGCGACCACCATTTGAAAGGGGTTGCCTGTAGGGCAACCGAGACAGCGAGGTTGTACATTTTTCCTACGTTGCCATTGGTGTACACAAGAATATCATTACCCTCATTAAGGAACAACTGCGAAAAATAATCTTTGATGATGCTGTAAGAAACGGTGGTGGTGAGCAGTTGCTTGAACTGGTGACTCAGTTCCATGTTCCAGCTATATTGCGGCAGAAAAAACGGATTGCCCCGTTCGTAAGTGTATTTGTTGATGATGATCACATAAGGGTTCAGCTTTTGAAAAGGGGGCCTGTCTATCCGGCGGCCGGCAGTAAACGTAAAGGTATGTGATGAGTCGGCCTGGTAACTGAGATAGCCGGAAGGGAATACACCGGAATAATTTTTGGAGAAGGCAGAATCTTTTTGCCGGCTGTTACCTAACTGGTGTGCATCATAATGCGTATTCTCATAACGCAAACCTGCCTGAAAACTAAGACGGCCGTGTTTTTGTTCAAAGCTTGTATACAGTGCGTTGATGTTTTCACTGTATAAAAAATGATTGCTTTTATTCAGGTCTTCTTTCCAAATACCGCCGGTAAACAATTCATAGGCAGCAATATTATCTGTTTTGATACCCGAGACCTTGTAACCGGCCTCCAGTCTCCCATCTTTCCCCGCCTGTAAAGAGTAATCCGCTTTGGCCGAAGCGATAGAGATGGTAGAAGGAAGGCTGCCCCTTGACCCTTCATTGTAACCACCCGTAGCCTGCAATAAATTGCTGAAGGATTGATTGTTTTGGATATCATAGTGCAGCAGGTCCAGGTCAACCGCAATCTCCTGTGTTTTGGAAAAACTGTGTTTCCCGTTCAGGTTAACACCTCCGTTCCTAAAACGGTTACTCGTGGCCCCGAAGGTGCGGATACTTGAATCGGTTACGCCCTGTGCATTTTTCCAGCTGGCTGTTGCATCGCTGCTGCCTTTTCTGTCGACCGCAATACCGGTAACGGCAAAGCCTACTGTTGTTTTTGGGGATGCATAAAAATCAAACCCCGCTTTCAGGGTATTACCCAGGTTGCGGCTAAGCATCAGTGTGGGCTGATCAAGAAGGGAAAGTAAGGATCCGTTGGAAGCATAATACCTGCGCAGTGCATAGATATCTACAAAACCTTTATTGTAATTGCTGCTGAAATTCAGGAATGTATTGAACCGGCCATTGCGGTAGTTTAGTAATAAACTGTTATTGCTCTTGGGATAACGGCCCTGCGAAAACGAAGAAGTGAGTGTGCCGTTAAATCCGATCTGCCTGTTCTTTTTTGTTTTGATATTGATGATCCCTGCATTTCCGCTGGCATCGTATTTTGCCGAAGGACTGGTGATGAGTTCTATCTTTTCTACCTGCGAGGAGCTCATACCAGCGAGCAGGTTATTCAGATCGGCGCCAGATACAAATGTGGGTTTATCATCTATCAAGACCAGTACACCCGTTTTACCCTGCAGGCTGATACCGCCATTCTTATCCACCATTACCCCCGGTGATTTTTCCAGTACTTCCAGGATCGTAGTGCCTGCATTGGTTAAGGATGCATCTACATTCACCGTTACTTTTCCATGCGATTGCTGAATAAAGGGTTTGCGCGAGCTAACACTTACATTGGCCAGATTCTTTGCATCCGCCTGTAAAAGGATGGTGATCTTTTTTCCGGCAACGGCTGTTTTGCCTACTACGGCCGTTTGTGTAACAAACCCCACATAACTGACAAGTAAAGTCTGCTCTTCAGAAACGCCCATGTAAAAAACAGACAGGCCGTTTTTATTAGTAACGGCTGACTTAATTAATTTTTTAGTTGCCGGATTGATGATCTCGACAACAGCACCCTCCAGTGGTTCTTTTTGTTCATTGACTACGGTAACAGAAAAAACATCTGCAGATGATGGTTGTCCCATGCAGATATATACACAGAACACAAAACAAATACCCAGTAAGAATCTTGTAAAGCTTGCCATTGATTCAAAATAACGGAATCATTGGCAAGCAGGGCGGAGTTTTTTGTTAAACGGAGGAGGGTGTGTTCATTATTCAAGCAATGCCGCCGCACGCGCCAGGTCTTCCGGTGTATCAATCTCAACGCCCATATAATCTGTAATCACCATCTTCAACGGGATACCGTTTTCTAAGTAGCGCAAACATTCGATCTTTTCTGTTCGTTCCAGCGGTGTCATTTCCCAGTTGGTAAAATTGAGCAGGGCCTGTTTGCGGAATGCATATACACCAATGTGTTCGTAATAAACGGTGACTGATTCTTTGCTGCGCGGATAAGGAATTACACTTCTTGAGAACATAAGTGAATTCATATTCTTATCAACAGCCACTTTTACATAATTGGGATCATCAATAAATTGCTGCTCTTTCATTACCTGCATCAGCGAAGCTACCTGTACCTGCTTCCCCTCTTCTCCTTCAAATACACGTAATAGTTTTTCCAGTGGTTCACGTTTTACAAAGGGTTCATCGCCCTGAACATTGATCACAATATCTACCTCAAGATCAACGATCGCTTCGGCAATCCTGTCGCTGCCGCTTTCGTGCTCTTTTTTGCTCATCACGGCTTTGCCGCCATGTGATCGAACCTCATTAAAAATTATATCGCTGTCGGTTACCACATATACTTCATCAAATAAACCGGTAGCCAATGTATTATCATAGGTGTGACGGATAACTGTTTTATTACCGAGTACCTGCATCAGTTTGGCAGGAAAACGCGTGGCAGCATAACGTGCCGGGATGAACGCACAGATCTTCATGAAGACTTATTTACAGCAAAGATGCAGTATTCTCAAATCAATAATCTGTCTTCACCGTACTATCAAACGGAATTTTCAGCTGGAAGCCAAGGTTCTCATCTTTGTTGCCGTCCAGTACATCCAGCCCGTATTTGATCTCGTCAATAGGTGTATAGTTAAACGTACCAAAGAGGCGGTCCCACACCGAAAAGATATTTCCAAAATTACTATCTGTTTGTGGCCGCAGATAATGGTGATGCACTTTATGCATATTGGGTGAAACCAAAAACCAGCTGAGTGCGTTATCGAGCCACAACGGCAAACGGATATTGGCATGATTGAACTGGGTAAGCACCACGCTCAGGCTTTGGTACATCATCACTACCCACATAGGGGCGCCGCAAATAACCACACCCAACAGGGTGAATACTGCACGGAAAATACTTTCACCGGGGTGATGACGGTTGGCCGTAGTGGTATCCACATGCGTATCTGCATGGTGCACCATATGAAACTTCCACATCCATTTTACTTTGTGTTCTATCAGGTGAATAAAATAAGCACCTACCAGGTCCAGTAATAATAACCCCGCGATCATAAACACCCAAAGGGGCATCTTGAACATCTGGAGCAGGCCAAACTGGTACTTCACGGCCCAGTCGCTGGCTTTAACAATTACAAGGGCAAAAGCAAAATTGATCACAATGGTCGTGACCGTAAAAAAGATATTGATCGCAGCATGTTTCCATTTATTATAACCGAACCGGAACAGGGGGATCCCGCCTTCTATCAACCAGAAAAAACTGATACCGCCTGCAAGGATCAAAGCCCGGTGCAGGCTGGAGATATGCGTAAAGTAGTTAACGATAGATTCTATCATGGCGGCAATCGGTTTATGCTATTAATTTACGAACAAAAAAGCGGCCAGACGAAATTTATCAGAACAAAATACCCACCGGTACCGGTGCCCGGCAAAAGGAAAGCCGCAGATTCGCAGATTTGAAAAACAATCTGCGAATCTGCGGCTTAAAAGTATGCGCAGTAATACTACTAGTTATTCAACATCAACGGCATCACCAGCATCAAAAGGTCTTCACCTTCTGCCTGTTCAGTGGGCTTGATCAATCCGGCCTTGGTTGGCGTAGAAAGCTCCAGCCTTACATCTTCCGTGTCGGCAGCATTCAGCATCTCGATCAGGAACTTGGCGTTGAAAGCGATCTGCAGGTCCTCGCCATCATACTGGCAGTTCATGCGCTCATTACCTTCAAAACTGAAATCAACATCCTGAGCCGCCATCTGTAATTCGCTTCCGGTAATATTCAAAGCCACCTGGTTAGTGCTCTTGTTACTAAACACGTTCACACGGCGCAGGGCATTCTGGAAATCGGCTTTGTTTACGATCAGGCGATAAGGGTTATCGGCAGGGATCACCACTTTATAATCAGGGAAACGTGCATCGATCAAACGACAGATCATCTGAGTAGAACCGTGGTTCACAAACAGGTGGTTACTGTTATAGCTGATGGTCAGTTCATCATCATTATCAGGCAATGCATTCTTTAACAGGTTCAACGGTTTTTTAGGAACGATGAACGATTCTGTTTTGGCACCCTTGGTATCGGTTCTTTTATAACGAACCAGGCGATGGGCATCGGTGGCTACAAACTGAACACTGTCTTTGGTGAGTTCAAAGAATACACCCGTCATAGCCGGACGAAGGTCATCATTGCTTACCGCAAACAGGGTTTTGTTGATAGCGGTAAGTAAGGCGCTGCTGCTCATGGTAAAACCGGTGGTATCATCAGCGGCAGGTTCTTTCGGAAAATTATCCGGGTTTTCGCCCATTACCTTGTACTTACCGTTATCGCTGGTAATTTCTACCGCGAAGCTTTTATCAATATTGAAAGTGAGCGGCTGGTCGGCAATATTTTTCAGCGAATCGAGCAATATTTTGGCCGGAATACACACTTTGCCATTGGTCTTGCTTTCCACATCCATTTGCACCCGCATAACGGTTTCGAGGTCGGTGGCAACTACATTGAGCTTTTTGTCCTGGATCTCAAATAAAAAGTCCTCTAGTATCGGTAACACCGTATTGGCATTGATCACACCGCTGATCTGCTGCAGGTGTTTTAAGAGTGAAGAGGACGAAACAATAAATTTCATTCTGCAGAATTTAGGTTGCAACAAACCTACTGTAAAATGTTAATATCCCGAAAGAGAATTCAGGGCACCGGCTGTTAAAAAGGGGAATGTGAATGAGTTGTGGATTGGAATTCAGAGGTTGCTCATCAATTCTTTGTACGTGTCGCGGTTAACCGGTTTTACGATGTAATCTGAAACCAGCTTGTATTGTCTGGATTTCCGCATATCGTTATCATCAATAGAAGAGCTTACCACATACACAACGATCGGTTTGGGTAAGGTTTTGTGTACAGAGGTATATTCTTCCAGAAATTCCCAGCCATTCATTACCGGCATGTTGATATCCAGAAAAATAACATCAGGAAGGGTGTCGGGCTGGATATTGTGTTCATCCTTAAAATAGTTGATCGCTTCCTTGCCGTTATAGAACGATCTGATCTCCCCCGCCAATCCGGTAGATTCCAGGATCTTGCGCGCAGTGAACTGGTAGATATTATCATCATCTATCAGGCAAACCTTATGTTTCGCAAGTAGCATGGGTAGTTAAAGATTATGTTACTTTGGGGTTACCGAAACGATCGGGCCCCGGATTCAAATATAATTAATAATAACCTGTAAACACAGCCCCCTCTTGATAAACAGCGAAACCCCCGACTCGGCCTGGCCCAAAATAAAACACTTCTGCAGCTACCGCGAAAGGTGCCATTATGAAGTGCGGGAAAAACTGTTTGGTATGAAATTGGCTAAAAAAGATGTAGACACGCTGCTGGCAAGGCTTATAGAGGATGGTTATCTAAATGAAGAGCGTTTTGCCATACAATTTGCGGGTGGCCATTTCAGGCAAAAAAAATGGGGCAAGGTGAAGATCGTATATGAATTGCGGCAAAAAAGGGTAAGTGAAGCCCTCATTAAAAAAGCCTTAAAAGAGTTACAGGGCGAGGATTATAGCGGTGTTTTGGAAAAACTGGCCATTGCCAAATGGAAAAGTCTGAAATCGGAGCAATACCTGAACCGGCAGGCAAAAACAATCGCTTACCTTGCCAGAAAAGGGTATGAAATGCCGATCATAACGGAACTCATCAAAAAAATCAGATCCGGGCGGCAGGATGAACGATAATAAAAGGAAGATGTTGAATAGATGGCTCATATATGCAGGAGGAATTTGCTTGATGGCAATAACTGCCAATGCACAGGAGAAACAGCCCGATGTTTTTGGAAAAGAACTCTCGTTTACAAGCGAGAATGACGCGTACCTGCTTCAGAAAAAAGATGCCTATTATACCAATGGCCTGTTTTTCTCCCTGTCCAGGGCGGGAGAAAGAAAGGGTGATAAACTGATCAGGACCTACCAGCTAGGACAAATGATCTATACCCCGCTTTCCAAAAAAGCGGTGATCAACGCAGATATTGACAGGCCCTATTGCGGGCTGCTTTTTCTGAAATATTCGGAAACCCGTTTTCATAAGAACGGATCCGTATTCCAGTATAGTGGTACGCTGAATGAACTGGGGCCCTCATCCGGTGGGGAAGGACTGCAAAATGGCTATCATAAATTATTTGGCTATACACGTTTTACCGGCTGGCAATACCAGGTGCCGAATGCAGTTGGGCTGGACCTGGGTATATCCTATGCACAAACTATTCTGGAAGACAGCAGCTCGATAAAACTGGTTCCTCAGGTACAGGCAAACCTGGGCACGGTGTTTACCAATGCAAGCCTTGGTCTCTATACCGTGATCGGCAGTTTTGAAAAGAACAGCCAAAGTGATCTATGGCGCGCGAGAGCGTCAACCACAACCGAGACCACAAGCAGAAAGTATGAGTTGTTTTTATATTGGTATCCTCAGGTGATCTACCAGGTATATAATGGTACCATTGAGGCCGGACTGTTGAGCAAAGGAAGCGGGGCTGTTTTAGGCAGTTCCGAAAAATGGATCTTTCAGCAGGCAATAGGGTTGTGTTATGCTACTGGCAGATGGTCAACCCGCGCTGCCTGGGTTTACCAGACAAGAGAAGCCGTTAGCCAGATCCGCGACCAGCAATATGGATCCTTTTCGCTTAGTTACCGATTACATTAACTTGCAGTAGATTTACCTGTATTCATGCCAACACTCAGTTTTACACTCATACAATCCCAATTACACTGGGAAGACAAGGCCGCCAACCTGGCCATGTTCGAAAAAAAGATCATGGGCATAAAAGAGCGGACAGAAATTGTGGTATTACCCGAAATGTTCAGCACCGGTTTTAGTATGCGGCCAAAAAAACTGGCCGAAGACATGAATGGAGAAACCGTTAACTGGATGAAACGGGTGGCTGCTACAAAAAAGATCATTTTAACAGGGAGTGTGATCATTAAAGAGGACGGACATTTTTTTAACCGCCTGCTCTGGGTTTTACCGGATGGTAACCTGGGATATTACGATAAACGCCATCGTTTTGCTTTTGCGGGAGAAGATCAGGAATATACTGCGGGACATAAAAGACTGATCGCACAGGTGAAAGGCTGGAAGATCAACCTGCAGGTCTGTTATGACCTGCGCTTTCCGGTTTGGGCCCGGCAGGAAAGTAAGGACACACCGGAGTATGATGTATTGCTGTATGTTGCCAACTGGCCCGAGCGCAGATCGCATCCATGGAAATCGTTGTTAACGGCAAGGGCCATCGAAAATCAATCTTATGTGATCGGTGTGAACAGGGTGGGTGATGATGGAAATGGTATTTACCATAGTGGAGACAGTATGGTGGTGGATGCATTGGGCAATACGCTCTATCATAAGAAAGATGAAGAAGATATGCATACCATTGTTTTGGAAAAAGAGTCTTTACAGCAGGTAAGGGATAAATTTCCTTTCTGGAAAGATGCAGACAATTTCAGGATTCTGGAAGACGAATAGCTTGCATTCGTTATAAGAACCGGAGTTATTTTGTGATACAACCCAATCAATCAACTGTTCATATGGAAGTACACCACCACCCGCATGTAGGGAAGAAGTCTTTTAAAGAATATATCCTGGAAGGCCTTATGATCTTTATTGCCGTGAGCATGGGTTTTATTGCAGAAAGCATCCGGGAATCGATTACCGATCATGAAAAAGAAGAGCAGTTTATGACGGGCATGGTGTATGATCTGAAAAAGGATACTGCCAATCTTTCGCGTGCAATAAACAGTAACCGGTTAGGGCTTTTAAAAATAGATACATTCTTATTATTGATTAGCAATCCGGACAAAGATGCCGTATCTTCTGATTTATCCAGATTGGTGGGAGGTGTATCAGGTTTTACGCATTTTAAAAATGCAAAAACCACCATTATTCAACTGAAAAATTCAGGCAGTTTACGATTGATAAAGAACATAGAGATAGCAAATGCAATCACTAACTATGATCTTGATCAGGAAAGTCTGACTGCTCAGGATATTACAATTGATTCAAAAAACCAGCCTCTACAGGAACTAAATATCGAAATAATCAATTTTGACACACAAAAAAAAGTTGGCAGCTTAAGGAGAGAGGGAAAGTCTCCTGAAGAGATAAAAATATTTTTAAAAGGGAAAAAATTGCTTTTAAAAGAAGATACCGATCTTCTTCAAAAATATACGAATTTGTTTATCAGGAAACAGTTCTTTCTCGAAACCTATATTGAATTAATGGAGAAACAAAGATCTGGCGCAACTGATCTTTTGAAACTGATACAGGAACATTATCACCTCGAAAAATAATGCAAAAAATTTATTCGGCAAATAAAATATTTACAGGAACAGGTTGGTTATACGATCACTCTGTAATAACAGAAAATGGAAAGATCGTTGATCTGGTTCCTACAGCCTCCTTATCAGGAACGGTAACGGAAAGACATTCCATCATCGCCCCGGCTTTTATGGATATCCAGATCTATGGGGCTTATGGAAAACTATTGTCTGTGTATCCCGAAGCAGAGTCGCTGGATAAATTATATCAATATTGTTCGGAAGGCGGTGCTTCACATTTTCAGCCTACAGTTGCCACAAACAGTTACGAAGTTTTTTATCGTGCGGTTGATGCAGTGAAAGCGTATTGGAAAGAGGGTGGCAAAGGCTGTATCGGATTACATGTGGAAGGCCCCTGGATCAATAAAATAAAAAGAGGCGCACACCTCGAAACCTTTATTCATTCGCCTTCTCCGGAAGAGGCCAAAGAACTGTTGGAATATGGTAAAGAGGTGATCACCATGATCACGCTTGCACCGGAAGTTTGCAGTAAAGAAGTGGTAGACCTGATCCGTTCCTATGGTGTAGTTATTTCTGCAGGACATAGCAATGCAACATACGAAGAAGCAACAGAAGCGTTTGATTCGGGAATACATGCGGCTACGCATTTATACAATGCCATGAGCCCGCTGCAACATCGCGCACCGGGAATGGTGGGCGCTATCTTTAATCATCCGCAAGTGATGGCCAGTATTGTACCCGATGGATTCCATGTTGATTTTTCCGCGATCAAAATTGCCAAACAACAAATGCGTGAAAGATTGTTTGTGATCACTGACGCTGTTGCGGAAACAACGGATGGCCCTTACCCGCATCATTTAATGGAAGACCGTTATGAATCGAATGGAATACTCAGCGGCTCTGCATTAACGATGGGGAAATGTTTACAAAACCTGGTTCATAAAGTGGGTATTGATACTGCCGAAGCTTTGCGCATGGTGAGTTTATATCCAGCACAGGTAATGGGTAAAGATGAAACCATGGGAAAAGTTGCAAAAGGATTTGATGCGAACCTGGTGTTCCTGAATGATTCCCTGCAGGTAGAGGGGATCTGTGTGGCCGATTAGTTGGTGGGCGCTAACTTTTTATTCTTGCCCTTCAGGTCCGAGAAAATCTTATCAATGAACACCGCACTGCCAATACTCCAGTACCATCCGTCATAATTATATTTCAGGTCGCTGTTGAATACCGCTTTACGCAAACCCAGCATTCCGTTCAAACCGATATAGGTAAGAAAATGCAGGCCCTTCATATCGGGTATGATAAAGTTTACGGAGTAACCCATTCCCGCAGGAACGAAATCCTGTTTTTCTGTTTTGGTCAGAAAGCGTCCGCGGATCTTATTGGAAGAATCGAGTTCTGCTTTTCCATAGCCTAGTTCAAACACCATACTCATCTCCCATCTTTTTCTGCGGAACAAAAATGGTTCATAATAGATAGTGCCGAAATACAGGCTCTTGGTGAGCTGGTTAATAGGTACACCCGTTGCATCCAGTTTTACGCCTGATGATTCCTGTTTCAAAAAATAACCGCCGATCCCTACTTTGTAAGTATCATTCACCAACGCCCCAATCCGGTAGCCCCAGATGTTCACACCACCATTACCAATAAAAGAAAAACGCTGGTCAAAATCGCCGGCCGGTTTCAGGGTAACCCGCTTCTTTTTGGGGAGGGAATCTTTTTTTACAACCGTAACCGAATCGGAAACAGGATGCGAATACCCATAGCCATGGCACAATACCATCACTGCTGCCAGGCAGAGAGAGCGAATGATGATTGTAAATACAGGTCTTTGCATAAACAGGTAACGCAAAATAGTTGATCCGGGTTTCTTTGCCGGGATGGATAGGTGGATGGTCTTTAAAAATGGGTCAGTTAACGTATATGAGCCTTAAACGAAGTTTATTGCTGCATCAGACAAGGCCAAAGATTATTTTTGAAAAGCATTCCAGCCCTGGGCCGTAACATTAAAGGTATTTCCGCCTTTTGATTGAAACTTACAGCCCTCTTCTATATCGGTCATATAACCGATCACGCTGATCTCTTCATTCAAAGTGATCTTATCATGGTCTTCCTGTTTCAATGTAAAGATGAGTTCATAATCTTCTCCACCATTCAGGGCACAAACTGTTGGATCGAGGCCGAATTTATAAGCAGCCTGACGGCTCTGGTCAGCTATCGGTATTTTTTCTTCATAGATCACGCAACCGAGGTTGCTTTGTTTACAAAGATGCAACACCTCACTGCTGATACCATCACTTACGTCCATCATTGATGTGGGTATGATCTCGCTCTGTTCAAAGAATTCAATGATATCTTTTCTGGCTTCGGGTTTTAATAAACGGCCCACGATATAACTTTCATTCTCCAGATCGGGTTGGATATTGGAATTTTCGAGATAGATCTTCTTCTCTCTTTCCATTATGGTTAACCCTAGAAAGGCACCACCCAGGTCACCGCTTACACAGATCAGGTCTCCTTTTTGTGCCGTGCTGCGCTTCACAAATTTATCAGGCGCCACTTCACCAATGGCAGTAACTGAAATGATAAATCCTTTATTGGAAGAAGTGGTATCACCCCCCACCAGGTCAACGCCATGTTTTTCGCAGGCAATAAATACGCCTTCATAAAATTCATTCAAAGCCTCCAGGCTGATGCGGTTACTGATGCCAATGCTCATGGTTACCTGTGTAGGTATCGCATTCATGGCATAGATATCACTCAGGTTTACCATTACGGCTTTATAACCGAGGTGTTTGAGTGGTGTATACATCAGGTCAAAATGAATACCCTCCAATAGCAGGTCCGTAGAAACTACGGTCTGCTTCCCAAAATGGTCGATCACTGCCGCATCATCACCCACACCCAATACAGTAGATGCATTATGTATCTCAAAATTTTTGGTCAGATGATCGATCAATCCAAATTCACCCAGTTCTGCTATTTCAGTTCTTTGCTCACTCATATTCTTCGGTTATATTTTAAACATCCCCTTCGCAACCCCTCGTGTCCTTGTGTCTTTGCGGTTAAGTAGCCTAACCGCAAAGACGCTAAGACAGAAAGTTACGCAAGGAGTAAAAAGTTGTTTCTAAAAATCCGCTCCATTCACAATCGCCACTAATTCATCATGTATCTTTCCGTTGGTAGCAATAATATGTGGTTGATAGGGAGAATAGCGCTTGCCTGTAAAATCAGTCACTTTTCCACCGGCTTCTTCAACAATCAGGAAACCTGCGGCGCTGTCCCATGCCTGTAATTTGTGTTCATAGAAACCATCAAACCTGCCTGCAGCCACCCAGCAAAGATCCATGGCGGCACTGCCCAGCCTTCTTACCGGAACACCTTTACGGATCAGTTTTTCAAATACCTGCAAAGGCCCATTGGGTGCATCGAGATAAGTATATGGGAAACCGGTTACCATACAACTATGGATCACTTCTGTTTTGGCACTAACCTGGATCTTCTTATCATTTAAAGTGGCACCAAAACCATGCTGGGCAAAAAAGAGCTCATGTAAAAAGGGGTTATAAACAGCACCCATCACCATTTCACCATCTTTTTCAACCCCAATACTTACACAGCAGATAGGAATGCCGTTGGCAAAATTCACTGTACCATCAATCGGATCGATGATCCATTTATAGGTGGAATCCATGATGATCTCACCCGTTTCTTCACTCAGGATAAAATGTCCGGGAAACTCTGCCTGGATCACTTCAAAAATGGCTTTTTCGGCAGCGTGGTCCGCTTCCGTAACCAGGTTATTCACCCCTTCTTTGTTACTGATCTTGAATTCGCCTTGAAAAAACCGCGTCATTTCTGCTGCGCCGGCCTCTACGGCTTTCAGCAGGGTATGTTTTAACATCATGTGGCAAAAGTACAAAAATGCGGGGAGATGCTAGGTACTGGATGCTAGATGCTGGATTCCGGATATTGGTTTGGAGATGAGATGGTGAAAAACAATTTACCATCCTTTCTTTCCAGTATCTAGTATCCAGCATCTAGCATCCAGTATCCAGAATCCAGTATCTTGTACCCACTATCCGTCATGCAATTATCCATCATCATAGTCAACTACAACGTAAGGTTCTTCCTCGAACAATGCCTGTATTCTGTACAAAAAGCGATGGAAGGATTGGATGCGGAACTGATCGTGGTTGATAATCATTCGGTTGATGGGAGTCTTGACTACCTGGTGCCGCTTTTTCCCCAGGTCCGGTTTCTCCCTAACCAACAAAACCTTGGTTTTGCAAAAGCCAATAACCAGGCGCTTCCTTTTTGCAAAGGAGAATATGTACTGTTCCTGAATCCTGACACTTTGGTGCCGGAAGATACCTTACAGAAATGCCTTGCTTTTATCCGTTCAGATGCCAAAACCGGGGCACTGGGCGTTAGAATGCTGGATGGACGAGGACGGTTTTTGCCGGAAAGCAAACGTGCATTCCCCTCACCCCTTGCCTCTTTTTTTAAATTGACGGGTTTGGCAGGATGCTTTCCTAAATCCGGGCTGTTTAACCGTTATGCACTGGGTAACCTGGATGAACACCGGAACCATACCGTTGATGTGCTGGCCGGCGCATTCTTGATGGTTAAAAAAGAGTTACTGCTGCAACTCAATGGTTTTGATGAAGACTATTTTTTATACGGAGAAGATATTGACCTGAGTTACCGCATACAAAAAGCCGGTTTTGAGAACCGGTATTTTTCAGAAACCGGTATCATTCACTTCAAAGGAGAGAGTTCGGCCGGCACATCGCTGAACCGGGTAGAATATTTTTACAAAGCCATGCTGGTGTTTGTTGATAAACACTACCGGTCGGGTGGCGCAAAAATATTTTCTGTTTTTATTCGCGTGGCCATCGCTATCCGCGGGATGCTTTCTGCATTGAATAAATTGAGCAAACCGGTTCTTTTACCATTGATTGACGGGCTCTTGATTTTTGCTTCTTTGCAATGGGTGCGAACGATCTGGATCCATACGGTTCGTGACGGCAAGGATTTTGGCGTTCCTTTTATTCCTTACGCGTTACCCTTATTCTCTTTGTTGTTTATTGTGGCAGCATCGGGTACGGGACTGTATGATAAAATGTATAAAACCTCTAAAACCCTTGTTGCGCTTACGTTTGCAACGGTAAGTGTTTTGGCAGTTTACGCTTTGCTGCCAGAAGAGCTGCGGTTTTCAAGGGGTGTGATGATAGGAGGTGGTTTGCTGGGATGTGTTTTGATCCTGTTATTCCGTAGGTTTTTATTGATGCGATCGCATCGGTTCTTTGGACAGGAAGCAAGTGCTGCCGGACAAACCGTGATCGTGGGTAATGAACAGGAATATCAGGAAGCGATGACCCTGTTGGCAAACGCCCTGTCGGATAAAAAAATACTGGGCCGTGTTTCCATACATAAAAATGAAACCGATGCATTGTGTGGGTTGGAAGAATTGTCTTTTTTGACAAAACAGCTGTCTGTGAGCGAAGTAATTTTTTGCGCGGGCTCTCTTTCTTTACAGGAAATTGTTGCCAAAACAGAAGAACTGTCTGTCAGTGGAATCCGTTTTTTATTTCATTTATCCGGAAGCAAAAGCATGGTTGGCAGCGATACGCTGGCTGCCGGTGCAAAAACGATCACTGCTTTTATTGAATACAGGATCGCACAGCCCTACCAGAAAAGAATGAAGCGCATGGTAGATATTCTGTTGTCGCTGTTCTTTTTGTTGAGCTTTTCCGTTCACCTCATTTTTCATAAAAAGGGTGCCCGGTTCATACAAAATGCATGGTCCGTTCTTTTGAATAAACGAACATGGATCGGTTATGCGTCTGCTTCAACTTCCTTACCGGCTATAAAACCCTCTGTGGTTTCGCATCTGGGAATACAAACCGGTTTTAGCGAAACTGTTTTAGAGAAAGCCGACAGGCTCTATGCAAAAGAGTATGATTGGTGGCCCGACCTGCTCTTGGTTCTTCACTATTACCGGCAACTTGGCTAATCCGGCTACTGTTAAAACAGGCCATTATTACGGGCATTTGTTTTAGCTTTGCCCTTTCTAAACCCCTGCGTCTAACGATGGCGATTCTTGATATCAAGCTTCCGAATACGATCTTAAAAGCCCTGCGCCTGCCGCAAAATAATCCGCGGAGCCAACAGATCAAAGTGCTGAAGAAACTGCTGCGAAAAGCAAGGTTTACTGAGTTTGGACAGGAATATCATTTTGACGATATCCTTTTGAGCAAACATCCCGGTAAACGTTTCCAGGAACTGGTTCCCACTTTTAACTATAATAAGATCTATAAAGAATGGTGGCATAAGACCATCGAAGGCAAGCCCGATGTATGCTGGCCCGGAAAGATCAAATTCTATGCATTGAGCAGTGGTACCAGCGAATCGGCCAGTAAATACATTCCTA
>CBHRAM010000028.1:0-17678 GCA_966076165.1 uncultured Chitinophagaceae bacterium | reverse complement strand
TGGACAGCTTTTTTATTACCCTGCAGTATTTACCTGCTTACGGTTATCGGAACAATATATACGCATTTCTTTGATGAAGCTTTTTACGAATGGGAACGCCAACTGGCTATAATCCTTTTTCCCCTGATCATTGTATTCAACCGGTTCGATTTTAAAAAATACCGTTTTCAGATCGTTCTGGCATTGGCGCTCAGTTGTGCATTGGCCATACTGTACCTGTACTATACAGCATTCAGTATCATCAGCTTTAACCAGATGCCGCCGGCTTCTATTTTCAGCAATGCATTTATCAATCATCGTTTTTCAGCAGCTATTGATATGCATGCCACTTATTTTTCCATGTATATCGCTTTGGGAGCCGTAGGTATGATCTATGGATGGGCCCATACTGCTGAAAATAAATACAGATGGTTGTATGGCCTATTGTTCTTGATTTTATTCATAGGCCTGTTGCAACTGTCCTCAAGAGCTGTATTGATCGCTTTTGCATTGATCGTAAACATCATTGTTCCTCTTACATTGCTGAAAGGGAGGAAACGCCTGCAGTTCATTACTATTTCCCTTGTGCTATCCGTAGCTGTTTTTTACGGAATAACGAGGATGGATGACCTGAAAACAAGGATGATCACGGATCTAAAGGATGACCTGAGTGAGTCAGGACTGAATGTTAACCTGGTAGAACCCAGGATCAGAAGATGGCAGTCTGCCTGGGAGCTCGTAAAACAATCCCCTGTTTATGGACATGGCAGTGGGAGTGAAGTAGCTTTGCTGAAAGATGTTTATTACCGGGATAAGCTCTACAATTCTTATCTCCATGAACTCAATGCACATAATCAGTACCTGAGCATGTTACTGAAAACGGGAATACCCGGATTATTGATCCTGCTCTACCTGTTCTATTCAGGATTTCGGTTGGCTTTTCGTTCGCGGGATATATTATTGGGGAGTTTTCTGAGTATTATTTGCGCTGTCTCTTTTTCAGAGAATGTGATGGATGCCAATAAAGGGATCTTCTTCTTCGCCTGTTTCTTCTCTTTGCTGTGGCTTAGCCCACAAAAAGAAGATCCCGGGTTTATTCGAAAATAAAATTATTACAATAGGTGCCGGTCAGTATATTCTGGTGCTGTGTGAAAGAAAATTCGTGGATGGGTTTGCGGGTACTGCCTTCTATAAAATAGCCCCGGTAACCAAAACTCTGTAAAAACAAAAAAGTCTCTAATACTTTTTGCTCGCCAACAAATCTCGCTTCACATTCAAACAGGATCCTGGGCTTGTACCGGGTAAGTATTTCGAGGGATCCCATGAAGACAGATAATTCATTGCCTTCCACATCCACTTTCAGGAAATCAGGATGGATCCTGTGTTTGCGGCAATACGCATCAAGGGTGATCGTATCTACTTCTTCTTTTTTCCGGATCGTAAAATCCATCTGGCTTTGAATGATCGTGGCACAGGGTGAGGATTTCTTTCCTTTGTTATAGGGGATACAGAGTGTGGCTTTTCCCGACCGGTCAGAGACAGCGGAAAGTTCGATCTGCACATTCTCCCAATTAAGCAGGGTCCGCAGTTCTGATAAATAATTGTTAAGCAGGCTTTGTGGTTCAAAGGCAAACACAGTACCGTTAATACCTACCTGTTTCTGAAAAAAATACAGGTAGCCTCCTTTGTGTGCTCCTATATCAAAAACAATATCACCTTTTTTTACCGTATGCAGAATATAATCAATCCCCCCTTTATCTTCTTTATTTCTGTATTTCTCTGCCCTCAGCCTCAGCCGGATCTTCTCCACGGCTTTCTTTGCCATCAAGGTGAGTGATGGCAATTCAAATGATGAATTCTCAGAAAACGTACCTGTGATCGTTTTTTGCATAGATAAGGTTATACAAGGCTATCGTCGAGTTGGGTTTTTTCTACCAGGATCCTCTCAGGGAAAAAAGCAATCACCGCGATCAGCCTTTGTACACTGGTTTTATAAATGATCTTCAAATCTAAGAGCCATCCGATATTCCGGATATAATAATTGTCCCAATGATATCGCATCAGCACACTGTTACGCGTAGTAACAGGGCCGTGAAACCCTTTTACCTGTGCAAGCCCTGTAATACCGGGCCTCACCATATTCCTGAATTTATAACCGGGTAAGATCGAAGCAAATTTTGTGCAATCGCTATACATATGGGGCCTCGGGCCAACAATACTCATATCGCCCATCAGCACGTTGAAGAATTGGGGGAATTCATCAATATTCGATTTTCGCAGAAAACAACCCAATGTGGTAATACGGCTGTCATTTTCGAGTGCCTGTCGTGTATCCGCTTCGGCATTGATCACCATGGTACGTAGTTTGTAGCAGGTAAAAGATCTGCCACCCCGGCCAACTCTTTTTTGTAAAAAGAATACCGGCCCCCTCGAACTGAGTTTGATGAGGACCGCCATCAATGGCAATAACCAGCTCAGAACGCTGATGATGAATAACAGGGAAAAACAGATATCGAAGATCCTTTTGGCAATAAAATAAGCCTTTTTCTCGTCGATAGAGTCCCGAAGCCTGAGATTCTTGCCTACGATCGTCAGGTTTGCCCTGATCAACTGCTTTGAGGATATGGAAATCGGGTCTATCATTGAAATATTCCTGTCATTTTAACGATAAGGGGCTACCGTACAGATTCGTAAAACCATCCGGAAGGGTTGCCTCAAAAAACTATTTTTTATTGCCAATGGAAAGATTCATTTTGGGTAAGGGCATCCCTTTGCAACCCTTTCACGTACCTGACCCTGGATATCATCTATAAGCTATCTTCTTCTTGAAACCGGAAAACAGCATATTAAAAACATTGGCATATTTTGATATGTTCCTTCATCCTTTAACGGAGGATGAGATCAGGCTTTTTTTGCAACAACGGGTCGAAAAAAAAGAAATGAAAACGGTATTGGAAGAGATGTTGCTTGAGGGACAGATCTTTCTGCATAACGGATTTTATTCGCTTCGTAATGATCCCGCTTTAATGGAAAGAAGGGTAAACGGAAATGCACTGGCAGAAAAGTTATTGGTAACCGCTTACCGTAATGCAAGGTTTCTCCAGAAATTTCCATTTGTAAGGGGGGTGGGTATTTCAGGTTCGCTTTCCAAAAAATATGCAGACCAGGGAACGGATATTGATTTTTTTATCATTACAGGTTCTGACCGTTTATGGATAGCCCGTACTTTTTTACACCTGTTCAAAAAACTGACCTATCTCGTAGGTAAGCAACACGGGTTTTGTATGAATTATTTTATTGATGAACAGGCTTTACCGATCGCAGAGAGAAATGTGTTCACCGCAACAGAAGTGGTTACCCTGATACCCGTTTGCGGTGATGCAGCAATGATCGATTTTTTTTCGGAAAATGATTGGGTGCTTGATTATCTGCCTGCGCAGCCCCTCGAAAAAGAATGTATCATTCCTTCTGCCAAAGACCCCTGGTATAAAAAAACGATAGAAAAACTTTTGCAGAACCGATTGGGGAATTGGCTGGATAACCGCTTCATGCACATCACGGCCGGTAGATGGCAGAAAAAAGAATACAGGCATCAGAAAAATATGAAAGGAGATCCTGTTGGTTTACGGATCAGTAAACACTGTGCAAGACCTAACCCGGAACATCTGCAGAAAAAATTACTGGGGATTCTTTCCGCTAAACTCCAGAAAATGGAAACCGATCATCTTTTGCGTAAAGAGATGATATAATAATCGCCTATCGACCGCCAGGGCCAAAGAGATTTCCATCGGTTTTCCATTCTACAAAGCCTGGCAAATAAACGGGGATATTTTTCTGCAAAACCTTCTATATAGGAGGGAGGCACAAAGGTGCAAAGCCCTTCAACCGACAACAGTTCAAACTCATTCTTCAGGGCCTTGATAATGAAAGAAGGGTTATAATACCAGCAGGTAAAATATTCTCCTTCAATATGCGACCGGGCACCTTTTTTTCCGGCAAATCTTCTGAAAGCAGTTTTCCATTTTCCTTTGAGCAATAAGGCAAATTCCCAAAGACAGAACTCAGGAAGTACCACAAGGGTAACCACGCCATTCGCTTCGAGTAGTGGGGAAAATGAAGCCAATACTTTGTCAAGCCTGTTTGTGCAATTCAATCCCGCAAAATTGGAGAAGATATGATCGTAAGGGCCTTTGTTGATCAGTGTTTCCAGCTCTGTATAAGAACAGATCTCATTGGAGATACTATCAGACAGATGATGATCGGCCACTTTCTGCTCCAATACATTTTGCATTCCTATCGCAATATCTGTAGCATGCACACGGTATCCATATCTGGCAAAATAGATCGCATCTTCCCCGGTACCCGCATTCAGTTCCAATATTTTTCCATTGGGTTTTGCATATCGCTGTACATGGGCCCTCACCCGTTCTCTTTTATACTGAATGATCCTGTCTGATGCATACAGCTCATCAAACACAACCGATTGCTTGCTGAATGCTTTGGCAGCTTTCACTTCATTTATGGAAGACGTGGCACTCAAGCCTGCCATGATTTTGCCAGTTGCTCCAGTTTGATCTTATCGATCATAGCTGCGGGCTGGTAATAAAAAAAGGAGATCATTTTCTTAAGGCTTTGCCAACCCAAAGTACCGGGATGTTGTAAGAGGTTCTTTGTATAGTGGATGGCGAGGTGTGCCCGGTAGGTCTTATGTACATAACGGTGCAACTGCTTATAGAAAGCGGGCTGGTAGGTATTGCGGAACATCAATTGTAATTCATCGGAATCCGTCCAGTTGGATTTATTGCTCAGTTCATTCTTCACTTTCTCAAAGAAAACGGTTCCCGGCAGGGGATAGGATACAGAGATCCCGATACTGTAGGGTAACAGGGTATTGATCATTTGAATGGTGGCCTGTATATCCTTTTTTGTTTCACCCAGGTAACCGAACTGGATAAAGAAAGAAGGATGGATCTGATGTTTTTTTAATAAAGCGGTTGCCGTACGGATCTGCTCAACGGTAATGCCTTTATCCATGGCATCAAGAATTTTCTGTGACCCGCTTTCTGCACCCATCCATACGTTTTCGCAGCCTGCATCTGCCAATGCTTTGATATAATTTTCCTGCACTAACAGATCGGCCCTTGCCTGGATCTTAAAACGAAAATCTAATCTTTCCTGCTGCACCAGTTGGGCAAATTCCTGCACCCATCCCGGTTTTAATCCAAATATATCATCGCAGAACCAGATATGGTCAAAGCCTATATGCTCTTTAAGGTATTGCAATTCACTCACTACATTTTGAGGGGAGCGTGAATTGTAGCGGTTGCCATAAATGGGTTTGGCACACCAGTTACATTTAAAAGGACAGCCCCTTGTGGTGGCAATATTTAACGAGAAATGGCCACTGCTTTGTAACCACATTTCTTTGTAAGGGTTCATGTCTACCAGGTCCCATGCCGGCATCGGTAAACTGTCAAGGTCCTTCATCACCGTACGCCTGGCGGTTTTTACAATGGCTTCTTCCGATGTAAAAGCAATCCCCTGGATCTGTTGATATGTACGCTCACCGGAACTGATCATATTGGCCAGTTCCAGTAAACAGCCCTCAGCCTCACCCAGTAAAACAAAATCCGCCCCTTCATTCAGGTATTGCTCAAAATGATCGGTTGAATCCGAACTGGAAACCACTACTGTACAACCATTCTCTTTTGCAATCTTACACATCCGGAATGCAGCTTCCCGCATATTGGTGAGACACATTTTGGTGAGATAGTTAAAACCATCATCATACACCACAAAAATATCCGGTTGATAAGATTTGATCTTTTCAGTTACCTGCTCCGGGCTTTTTATGAACATGGTATCAAACAAAGAAACTTCGTATCCATGCTCACGCATCCAGGAAGCGGCATATAATGTTCCCAATGGGGCATAAGGCTGGCCCGTTTCCCATTGTTTGGGATCGAAACGTAGAAAATAGGAGTGTGAAAAAAGGATACGTTTCATAAACATATTACATAAGTGCCGCCCTTGGCGGAAGATTAAGGTAACAAACACATTTTACACAGGTAGGGTTATTTTGCATATCCAGCTCTTTGCGAAACCGGTAAGCTTTCTCCCCGTTTAAAATTTTCTCTAACGGTTCATCCCGGATATTACCCATTGCTTCATGAAAAAAACAAGGCCGAACGGTTCCATCCGCTTCTATCACTGCCGATACCCAGGGGGCATTGCATTTTTTATACGGAAACAGGTTCAATCCATGTATCGCACCATAATGATCCACAATTTTCTGCAGTTTCTCCGGTGATTCGGCAATAAAACCCTCTTCAAACAGATCCCGGTATTGCTCTTTGATCTGGTCAAGAATCTCCTGTAATTCCTTCAGCTCTGATAGGTCGGGCAAAATATCCAGCTGTCTTTCTTTGCTCCAGGCAATCTCCCGGTTAAATGCATGGCTGCTGATATCTGCCGGTAAAAAACTGATCCCGTCCAATCCCATCTCCCTGGCACTGGCAATAATCGCCGGCCATTTCCGGTAATTCAGTTTATGGATCACAGTCCTCACCGTGATGGAAAAATCGGGCCGGATATTTTTTATATGCTGAACACCTTCTTTTAATTTATGAAAGGCACCGGGTATATTACGGATACGGTTATGCAGTTCCTCATCTCCATCCAGCGATACAATGATATCATCCGTCCATTTTACCAGGTCTTCTGCATGGTGTTTCAAAGTAAGCCCTGTTGATAAAACAGTGATCCGGATCTTTTCTTTCTTCAATATTTCGCAGAAACGGAAAAAGTTGGGGTTGAGTAAGGCTTCCCCTCCCGACATTAATACCTGCTGCGTTCCCATGGTAATAAAGGTATTCATCAATCCTTCCACATCTTTTTCGGTAAGCTGTTTCAGGTTCTTATTGCCTTTCCAGATATCGCACATCACACATTGGCAATTGCAGGCACTATGTGGCATCAGTATCACGATCGGCAAGGCAGATACCCTGTTTGTTTGCAGGGTCCGGTAACGGCGATAGGTATGAATAACGGATTGTACCGGCATATCAGAGTGTATGATCATTATGAATACAGATCCATGGAAATGGGATACGGTATTTTGAAAACCTGTTCCAGAAAGAACCGGGGTTATACAGGACCTTATATCTGAACTGTGAAAGATCCGAAAGGGTATGATGAAAATAATGATCGCTCATCTCCGGGTACCCCATGGAAGTAAAATACTGTGCAGACCTTTCTTTGGCGCCACTGATGGCTTTGGGAGAATAAAAAAAACTATCTATGATATGGATCTCTCCCTGTGGTTTTAGATACTGTAAACAATCATCAAGAACCTCATCCGGCAACCGGAAATATTGAATGGAAGCCGCAAATACAATGATATCAAACTGCCTTCCGGATAAAATGCCCGATTGGATATCACCATACATGAATTTTATTTTGGGACAATGATTAAAAACACGTGCCGCCTGTTGTAGTTCTGTGAAATTGATATCCAATCCCAATACCCGGCTTCTGGGTATGGAGGACAAACGATGCGATAACCAGCCATTCCCACAACCGATCTCCAGAATCTGTAAAGGCTTTTTTTTATTGGTGAGATAATCGAGCAGTTTTTTACTGGAGTTTTTTCTGATCTGCCATTCTTTATAATGCAGATGAGAGGGGTCACAATTGGGTAATTGCCGCACTTCTTCATCTGTATAGGTCTTTTTTTCTTTGTTGCGCAGGCCGATATACCCTCTCTCAAAAAAGTAGTCCGGCTTTGTAAAACCGGGTACATATAAATTGGTCAATATGGCGGAATCGGGTAATGGTAACATGATCAAAAGCCTTGAATTTCAGGTTGACGGTAGTTCCAGAGGCGATGTAATAATTTTATCTCGTATGGATATTGATAAAATCCTGTTTTGTATCGCAGTCCCGAAACAAGCTTCACCAGTTTTCTCTTCACCTCATTTAAACGGATATCTGATACAGTGGGGTAGTAGCCATTTAACACGGTTTCAAAATTGCGGATCTTCAGGATCATCTCCGGCGTTAACCAGGGTGTTAAAGGATTTTTCCTGAGATCAAATCTTTCCCATACCGGTTCTATCCAGTCTTCCAGTTTCTGCGGAAACGCAAATCCATTGGCCAGAACCTGTTTGTATAATTCAGAACCTTCTGAGGGTACGGGACTATAGGTATAAATAATGATCTCTGCTTCGGGGTTGATGGATTTGATTTTTTTGATAAAGTTGATATCAAACTCTATCTGTTCCATTACTTCTTCCGGTGTAGGTGCCGGCATACCCAGTACAAAAGAATATTCGGGAATGATATCAAATTTTTTCATCCGCTCTGCAAACCGCGCGATCTGTTCGCCGGATTGGGTGCCGCCTTTATCCATCTGTTTCAGGATCTTATCATTACCCGTTTCGGCTCCGAAAAAGATCATCTTGCATCCCGATTCGCGCAACAGGGCAATGGATTCATCTTTGTATTTATCAATGGTATCGATCCGTCCTTCTCCCCACCAGGTCATGTTTTCTTTTTTGATCAACTGCGAAAATTCATTCGTACGCTTCTCTGATACAAAGAAATTATTATCATGAAATTCGATTGCGTCTGCACCCCATTTATCTTTCAGGTATTTGATATCATTGTACACCAGCTGTGCCGATTTGGCTTTCCATCTCGCTTCATAAATCGGAACCACGGCGCAAAACGAGCACGTAAACGGACAACCGATACTTGAATGATAAGCGATGGTCCGGTTACCCAGGTAGGTCTTACCCAGGTATTTTTCCATATAATACAACTGATCGAGTTTATCGTAGGGAAGCGGGTTCAGCGTATCCTGTTCGATCAGGTCTTCTTTGGCATTCTTCACGATCGTATCCCCCGACCTGTAAACCAGGTTTTTGATCAGTTCATAAGGTGTCTGATTTTCCAGGGCATGGATCAATGCCGGAAAAGCATGGTCCCCCGGGCCATTGATGGCAAAATCAACATAATCGGATTCGATCACTACTTTATAATGATTGGAAGGAAAATAGCCTCCCCAGATCATAGTGGTTTCCGGAAAGTTTTCTTTGATCTTTTTCGCTAAAGGGATGGCCTGCTTTAACTGCGGGCCGGGCATTACCGTAAAACCGATATACGGATATTCTCCGGTTGACAGGTATTTGGCCATAGCAGCATAAGGGTCTGCTTCCCGGTTGCCATCAACGATCACCCATTCATACATCCCTTCAATGGATGCCGCAATATTCATGATCGAATTGGGGATCCGGTATTTGGCGTTGGCACTTTTGGGGTTGAATAAAAGGACCTTGTTCATAGAATCATTTGAGGCTCAGTAGCTAAACGATGATTGATAGCGGAGGGTTGCCTGCATGGCGGATTAATTCCGGGATGTAGCGGCAATAGAAAAACGCAGTAACTTCAGATTATGTCTGTCGTAAACATCCTCCAGAAATACTTCCGAAAGCTATTACCCATAAGGGTTTCAGAAACCGACCCTGAACAAGCCTACGATCTCTGGGCCGCCGCCTATGATGCCCAACCCGATAACCTGATGCTTGCACTGGATGAGGAACTGTTCACTGAATTACTTGATGGTGTAACATTGAAAGACAAGATAGTGGCCGATATCGGATGCGGTACGGGAAGGCATTGGCAAAAACTGATCAACAGGTCTCCGGCTGAACTCATTGGCTTTGATGTGTCCAAGGAAATGCTTCTCGTACTGCAACAGAAATTTCCTGCACATAAAACTATCCGGTTAACGGATCATCATATTGATCTGCCCGATGCATCCTGCGATCTGATCGTTTCCACCCTTGCCCTTGCCCATATACCCGAAGCCGGCAAAGCATTGACAGAATGGGAAAGGGTATTAAAACCCGGAGGAGAGATCCTGCTCACAGATTATCACCCCGACGCCCTGGCACAGGGCGGTAACCGTACATTTAAACATGAGGGTAAACTGGTTGCCGTGAAGAATTATGTACATAGTATCCAAAGCGTAGTACACATTGCCAAGCAACTGAATTGGGAGCTCATGCGTATTACCGAACGAAAGATAGACGAGCGCGTAAAAGGATATTACGAGAAACAAGGTGCGTTGGCCGTGTATGAAAAATTCAAAGGCGTGCCCATCATTTACGGAATTCATTTAAAAAAGAAACATGCTCCTGCGTAATGTTTGCCTGGTTGCGGAAGAAGAGAGTGCACCAAAAGAGTTGTGGATTGAAGAGGGGAGGATCCGGGCTGTATTGCCTACAGGCGCATTAAAACAGGAGATCGAAAAGAAAAAAGCGATCGTGTTTACCAATGCCATTGCATTCCCCGCACTGGCCAATTCGCATGAACACCTCGATTTCAACCTCTTTCCGCCCATCGCCAATAAAATATATGCCAATTACCGAGAATGGGGTAATGATATTCACCTTCAGAATAAACAGGCCATTAACGAAGTTTTGCAGATCCCGCAAAACTTACGTACCCAATGGGGCATCTATAAAAATTTGCTGAATGGATTTACCAGGGTCGTGAATCATGGCGATCCGTTACCGATAGCAACTCCCCTGATCGATATTCAACAACGGTGCAGAAGCCTGCATTCCGTGGGTTTTGAGAAAAACTGGAAATGGAAATTGAACCGGCCTGGTCAAACAGGTCTTCCCATTGTGATCCATACAGGAGAGGGCACAGATGTACTTGCCACAAAAGAAATTGATGAATTGATCCGTTGGAATATTTTTAAAAAACCTTTGGTGGGTGTACATGGGGTGGCCATGACAGCCACACAGGCCCGTTCTTTCAAAGCATTGGTATGGTGCCCGGCTTCCAATGATTTCTTATTGGACCGTACGGCAGATATCCAGGAACTTAAACAAGCTACAAACATTTTATTCGGAACAGATTCTACCTTAACCGCAGGTTGGAATATATGGGAGCAGTTAAGAATGGCCAGGGTTTCCGGGATGCTTTCGGATCAGGCATTGTTTCAAAGTGTAACCAGTACGGCTGCCAATGTATGGGGTTGGGAAAATTATGGTTATCTCAAAGAAGGATCTGTTGCAGATATTGTGATCGCCAATAACCATGGCAGGCAAAACAGCATGGATGCTTTTTATGCGATTAACCCTGAAGACCTGCTCCTGGTTGTACACAGAGGAAAGATCCTTTTATATGATTCTTCGCTGGAGGAACAGTTAAAAGATACGGCTATGCAAGATCCTTTCTTTAGCAGGGTTCAGATCAACGGGAGAACCAAATCGGTTGTAGGAGATCTACCGGCATTGATGCAGCAAATAAAAAATCATCACCCCGCAGCTCTTCTTTCACCTGTTCAATGGATACCATAATGG
Source organism: uncultured Chitinophagaceae bacterium (assembly GCA_966076165.1). Taxonomy (GTDB): domain Bacteria; phylum Bacteroidota; class Bacteroidia; order Chitinophagales; family Chitinophagaceae; genus Sediminibacterium. The sequence continues at coordinate 6,321 of CBHRAM010000028.1, read as the reverse complement.
GGTCATTGAAATTGATCGATATTACCTTTGTGTCCAACCGGGATGATAAAGATCCCGAAGCGATCCTGAATGCCCAACGCAGTTCTCTTGCATATATCCATTATGTTTCTGAGAGGCTTTCCATAACGGTTGTAAAGCACTGGCGACAAAACGCAGTATTGAAATTTGGTAAGGCACTTATTTATTTCTTTCCGGGGCACAACCGGATCTGGTTTATTCCTCTGCAGACTATCTTTTTTGTAAAGAAATGCCGTCCCGATATTGTCCTTGTGCAGGGTTTTGACTCGCCATGGCAGGTATTGCTGTTGCGGTGGGCGCTTGGCAGAAAAACAAAGATGATCGTACAACATCATGGCGGGCTACCGGGTGCTTATCTCAAAAAAAAATTACAACAATGGTCAGGAAAGTATATTGATGCTTTTGCTTTTACAGCGATAGGCAATGCAGAACCCTGGATCAGGAGCGGGATTATCCGGAATAAAGAACAGTGCTATGAATTGTTGGAAGCCTCCACATTTCTTGTACAGAGATCCAAAAACGAGAGCCGTGCAAAACTCAATATCCACGCAGGTGAAATGTTTATCTGGGTAGGGCGGTTGAATGAAAACAAGGACCCGCTTACCGTCTTACGCGGATTTCTGGCACATGTATCCCATAACCCGGGTTCTGTCTTGTATATGATCTACCAGACAGAAGAACTCATGGAATCAATAGTATCATTATTAGCCGCGAATCCCGATCTGGAGAAATCAGTTTCATTGGTGGGATATGTACCGCATGATGTATTGGCGGATTGGTATAGTGCAGCTGATTTTTATATTTCCGGCAGCCATAACGAAGGAAGCGGATATGCTTTGATAGAAGCCATGGCCTGCGGATGTATTCCGGTTGTTACAGATATTCCTTCGTTTCATAAAATAACCGCAGCAGGGGATTGTGGGTTTCTTTTTGAAGCCGGTAATGACAATTCACTGATGCAGGTACTTGCCAGGCTGAAAAATATAGACCGGGAAGCATTTGCCAAAAAACTGGCTGCTCATGTCAACAAAGAATTGTCTTTCTCTTCTATCGGAGTAAAACTTACTGAGCTCGCAGAGCAGTTATGCAGTAAATAAACGGATAATTTCTTTTGCCGTATCCTCCATCCGGTAAGGTAATACGGGCTCAAACAATAGATCATCCGTACCTAAGATCCTCTTTGATATTTGTATCATGGCTTCCTGTGTTTCTACAACATGCCAATGCCTGATCCATCCTTCCATCGGTTGTTGAAAACTGATCACATGGGCACCGGCATACAGGGCTTCGAGACAGGCACCGCTAAACCCCTCATAAGAGGAGGGATGCAACATCAGTTTACTTCTTTGCATCAACTGCAAAACTTCCGTATGCGTTTTTTCTCCGGTCAGGGTAATGGTATCTTCCAGCTGGTATTGCTGTATCAATGCCATGAGCCGGTATCTTTCTGCACCCTCTCCACACAAATACACTTTCCGTAATGTAATTGACTGTTTCAATTCTTTTACCACTTCAATAAAAATTTCATATTGCTTAAGTGGGATTAACGATCCCACACCGATGATATCAATATCTCTGTTGGCAGGAGGAGAAGCGAATAGTGTTGTATCAATTCCGTTAGGAATGATATGCGCGGGCCTTACCGCATAGTGTTTAGATAGCTGGCTGGCGAGAAAATCAGACATCGCAATAAGTGAATGTGCATCGGGCCGGATCCATTTTATATAAGGATTGCCTTTTCTCGCATCCTGTCCAAGGATCCAGGTAAACTGTTTCAGTCCATGCGTTCTGCCAAAGTAATTTCCGATCAGCGAACATTGTCCCAGCCAGAAACTCAGGATCCCCATCACCGGGTATTTTCGTTTCAGGCGAACCAGCTGCCTCCAGATATGGATCCATCGGAATAACCTCGCAACACCTCCTTTGTTCCTGCCGTTGAAAGGGATTACCTCATTGCCATACCAGTGATAAGATTGGGTAGTATGGGGATACTCAAATGCGAGAATGATCACCCGCAGTTCCGGAAAAGTTTTATTGAGTGACCGGATCAGTGATTGCTGTGCAGGAAGACAGGTGCTGTCTGTTTCGTTGGCAGGAAATCCCGGCGAAAGAACCAATAAAGTGGATTTGTTATCTTCTGGATGCATCGCGAATTTCTCTTGAACAAAATGGTCACCTGCCTGACTACGGTTAGCAGTAAATTAATCTTTAACCGGCTATTGTAAAATAATTTCTTTTAATACGAGAGATGAGATAAATGGGTTGCCCAGCCATGAATAAGCAGCTAAAGGAAAATCGGTGTTTTCACCTGCCTGATTCGGTGTTTATAACTGTGTAGAAATCATGGGCTAAGAGTAACTTGTGCATGATTGATGATGATCCCCCGTGCAGTAAATGGTTACTGTATTTTATCATCCAATTACCTATGATCCTTCCAATTATTTCTGAAAGCCCGCAAAGGAGTGAGTATTCGCTCCTTTGTCTTTTTAGGATTACAGAGAATGTGAAAGGATTCTGAATTTTAATCTTTAATTAATACTAACTTTGCGTTCAAATACTTATTAAATTTAATATTATTTTTAAGCAATCGTTTTAAATTCAAGTCCTAATGAGAATCCTGATAGCCGATGATCACACTTTAATACGGGAAGGTTTACGCAAGATCCTGGTTGAGTCTTTCCCATTTGCTGATATACATGACGTGCCGGATTCGGCCGATCTGTTAAAGAAAGCTATCAATGAAAAATGGGATATTATCATTTCCGATATCAGCATGCCCGGGTATTCAGGTATTGAGATCCTGAAACAGATCAAAGAACACGCACCACAAACACCGGTACTCATGCTGAGTATGCATGCACCGGAACAATATGCGGTTCGTTCACTCAAAGCCGGAGCTTCCGGTTATCTCACCAAAGAAAGTGCACCCTACGAACTGGTAAAAGCGGTTCAGCAAATATTGAGCGGCCGTAAATATATCACCAGCGAAGTAGCCGAGGTATTGGCCGGTTCTATCGAACAAAACAGTACCCAGGCGCCTCACGAACAATTATCGGACAGGGAGTTTGAAGTATTTAAAATGATCGTGAGCGGTAAAAGTATCTCAGCTATCGGCGAGATCCTTTCACTTAACGTGAATACGATCAGCACCTACCGTTCGAGGATCATGGAAAAAATGCACCTGCAGAACAATGCAGACCTGGTGAAGTATGCCATCATGAACAACATTATTTAACAAGAATCGGTTGGTAGTATAATAACTACATAATTACTGATTTATCACTATGCTTTTACTGTGATAATCTTTGGTTATTTGTATTGTGATAATCCAGTCGATGTTTCTATCCTGACCTACTTCATTACCACAGCTTTTAATCCATATCCTCACTCATTATCCTTAGAATTACTATTGTTCCGGAAACTGCATGTCCTGGCATGTTTGCTATATCATTTTCCTGGAAAAACCAATACAGAAGAATTGAAAAAGCTTTGTAGCCTTGCTATGGAGCTTTTTTGTTTCAGGAGATTACCCCTATGGTACTGTAAATTTTCATAAAAGTTAATATCATAATTTACTAGATATATGGTAGTTTAAGAACTACATAAGCTTTGTAACATAGGTTACATTTAGTTTTTAAGCATCGGTTTACTTTCGGCTATAATATATAGAAAGTCACATGGGCCAGAAAGGATTGAATGTTTTACTAATAGATGATACGGTATTAATACTCCAACGCTTAAAATCCCTTCTATCGGAAGTAAAACATGTGGGCAGGACCGAAGCCGTAACCAGTGCAGAAGAAGCATTGGTGTTATTAGACGGTTATCAGCCTGATATCATGGTACTCGATATCAATATGCCGGGCATGAGTGGGATTGAAATGTTGCGCAGGATGAATTTTACAGAAATGGTGAAGCCGGTGGTGATCATGCTTACCAACAATACGTTTGCAGGCTATCGCGATGAATGTCTTCGTCTGGGTGCAGATTATTTTCTGGATAAATCACGCGATTTTCTGATGATCCCTTCCATATTGGAAAGCATCCCTAAAAGGAATGTGCTTCAATATTAAAACCTTCCTGATAATGGGTTCTGTTTTCGAATAACTTGTAATGACCGGGTAACCGGTCATTTTTTATATACCCAATACCTGCTTCAGTTTGGCATAACCGGCTTTGCTTACCGGCAGTCTGGCACCAATGCTGAGTATGGCCAGGTGGTTCTCTTTTTCATAAGGGTCAATCCGGGTGATCAGTTGCACATTGATGATATAAGATCTGTGTATCCGGATAAAGTTCTGGGCTTCCAGCGCTTCTTCAAAATAGCCCATGGTCTTATTCTTTAAAAAAACACCATCGGCCGTGTGGATCTTTACATAATCATCCGCTGCTTCCAGGTATTGGATCTGGTTAACGGGTATGATACGGATCTTGCCATTGTCCTTAACCACCACACGGTTTTGTTGTGAAGGATTGATCATGGGGTGGTTGATCAATGTTTGTGTGGCATCTTCTCTTTCCTGCCGGCTCTGTTGCCGCCATTTTTGTATGGCTTTTTCAAAACGGTCCTTGCTGAAAGGCTTTAATAAATAATCGATCGCATGCGATTCAAATGCTTTGATGGCATATTCTTCAAAAGCGGTTGTGAACACAACAGCGGGTGGTTTGTCTATCAGTTCCAGCATTTCAAAACCATTGATCTTGGGCATCTGTATATCCAGGAAGATCAGATCGGGCTGGTGCTGTTGTATGGCTTTGATCCCTTCAAACCCATCGCCGCATTCCATCACCACTTCCATATCCGGGTGGTTGCTCAGGTATTCTTTCACAATACCGCGTGCCAGGGGTTCGTCGTCTATGATAATGGCTTTTGTCATGTAAAAGAGGGTATGATCAATGTTGTGCTAAAAATAGTGGCTTCTTTTTGTATCTCAACCAGGTCGTTGCGGCCATATAAAAGATAGAGCCTTCTTTTAATGGAAGCAAGCCCGAACCCGGTTCCCGGCACAGAGGCTGCAGTAAGCGGATCGAAGGGATTGCTGACCGAGATCTTCAAACCCTGATCGACCACCGTTGCCTGGATGGTGATCATCACTTCATCCATCGTATCATACAATCCGAATTTGATGGCATTCTCCACAACCGGCTGAAGGATCAGTGAAGGGATCATCCGCTGCGATGCGGCTTCCTCAATTTCTATCGCGGTTTGCAAACGATGTCCGAAGCGTACTTTTTCAATATCTAAATACAATTCCAGGTATTTGATCTCTTCCTGCAGGCTCACCAGTTGTTTTTCTTCTTTTTTCAAAGTACCCCGCAGAAAATCGGATAACTGCTCGATCATATGCCTTGCTTTTTCCGGTTGCGATCCGGCCAGTGCACTGATGGAGTTAAGGCTGTTGAATAAAAAATGGGGCTGCAGCTGCTGACGTAATTTAAAGAGCTCGGCATCTTTTGCCAGTTTTTCTGCTTCCCGCTTCAGATCGTCTGTAGCCTGTTGCTCTTTTTGGGTGTACCATAGTAAACTGAGCATGGTAAGACAACCCGTCATCAAAAAACCAAAGGCAAACCGTATGTTGGAAGAACGGGTTAATGATTGTGTATACGCTTCATTACCTTGAAAACAGGCCCATAAAATAACCCGGGTGGTAAAAAGCCAGATAATACTCAGCGCAAAACTGATGGCCAGTACATACCAGTATTTTTCTTTTCCCGGCAGGTAATAACGCATATTGTTGATGATGAGCAGGCAGATACCGGCGAGCAGCAGGTTACTGGTTACACTGTCAACAAAACTTTCTGTAAAACCAAAACCGAAATTAGTCAGTACGCTATACTGCATCACCATCCAGAAAGGCCACCATAAGCCAAACGCAATACCCAGCTTTAGTTTTCGGGAGACCGTTCTTGTTGATCCTTGCATAGTATACTTTATGAGCCCGTAAAATTGGATACTGCCTGGTCGTACAGGAACAGTGCTTTTTTCCGGGTAGTACGAATGTACGTATCTGCATTTTCCTTTGCGCTGATCTGTGAATACATTTCTGCACCATCCATATCGATAGCCATCTCATGCAGTTCACAAACATCAATGAATTTCCAGCGAACAAGGGAGCACTCGTTGGTTGACTGGCTGTATTCTTCTTTTTCACCGATCAGCCTTGCTTTCTGAAAAGCATGCAACCTGTCTTCTGCCGTGATCAGCCGCAGCTGTTCATCAAATTCGGATTGATAGCCGCAATCGCTGTAATGGATGCGGTAAACCAGTTTCGCTAAATACCAATTCATCTTGAATGGTTTTCG
>CBHRAM010000027.1:0-17770 GCA_966076165.1 uncultured Chitinophagaceae bacterium | reverse complement strand
GACAGCATTCCCGGCCGCGCCTGGTGGAAAGAAGCAGTGGTATACCAGATCTACCCACGGTCGTTTAAAGACAGTGATGGAGATGGTGTTGGCGACCTGAAAGGGATCATCTCCAAACTGGATTATATCAAGAGCCTGGGAGTAGATGTGATCTGGCTTAACCCGATCTATCAATCCCCTAATTACGATAACGGATATGATGTAAGCGATTACACAAAAATTCAACCGCAATACGGCTCCAATCAGGATTTTGATCAGCTCTTAAAAGGCCTGCATGAACGAGGCATCAAACTGGTGATGGATATTGTGGTAAACCACAGCAGCTCAGAACATGAATGGTTTAAACAGGCGAAAAGTTCACGCACCAATCCTTACCGCGATTATTACCATTGGTGGAATGCAGAGAGAGGAAAACCCACACCCCGTTTCAGTTTTTTTGATGTGAACAATGATGCGTGGAAATATGATACCGTCACCAATGCATACTACCTGCACTACTTTGCACAACAACAACCCGATCTTAACTGGGAGAACCCGAAACTGAGACAGGAAGTTTACAAGATGATGCGTTTCTGGCTGGATAAAGGTGTAGATGGTTTGCGCATGGATGCTTTTCAATACGTAGCAAAAGACACAACATTTCCGGCTTTTCCTGCAGGCTATGAAAAAACACCTGCCAAATATTATGGCACCGGCCCGCATCTTCATGATTATATCCAGGAAATGGACCGGGAAGTGTTAAGCAAATACAATATCATGACCGTTGCAGAAGGTGCCGGCAGCAGTCCGGAAGAAGCCATGAATTTTGTGGACCCCGCCAGACATGAATTCAGCATGGCCTATCATTTTGCAGGCATTGATTTTGGTAATTTCGATCCCAATTACAGCTTAACAGGGTTTAAGAATCTGTATTCATTCTGGGACAGCAGTTTTGCTGACAAAGGCTGGCTTGCAATTTTTCTGGCCAACCACGATCAACCCCGTATGTTAACCCATTGGGGAAATGATACACCGGAGTTCAGGGAAGCTTCTTCTAAAATGCTGACGACTTTTCTGATGACCATGCGGGGAACTCCCTATTATTATTATGGTGATGAATTAGGCATGTCAAACATCCGGTTTGATAAAATAGAGGACTACCGTGATATTGAGACCATCAATAAATACAAACGTGTACAACAAACCAAGGGTGACCTGAAAAAACTGATCGAAGAACAAAAGATCAGGGCCAGAGATAACGGGCGAACTCCTTTTCAATGGGACGCATCTGCCAATGCAGGTTTTTCAAGTGCGGAACCCTGGTTAAAAGTAAATCCGAATTATACATCCATCAATCAGCAGGCGGAAGAGAAAGATCCCAATAGTATATTGAACTATTTCAGGAAGGTTGTGAAGCTACGGAAAGACAATCCGGTACTGGTTTATGGAAAATATACCTTACTCGATAAAAGCAATCCCGACATCTATGCTTATACCCGCGAATTGAATGGAAAACAATTCCTGGTATTATTGAATTTCAGGAATAAACCTGCTTCCGTTCAAACGGGTAAAGACCTTGCTAAGGCCAAATTAGTTTTAGGCAACTATCCTAACCCTTCAAAAGGGGAAACACTACAGGCTTATGAATCTGTTGTATATGAATTACAATAACCGGTATCAAACAGCTAGTGATGAGCCTGTGCAGAATAGATGAAATATACATTTACGCCCACATACAGCACCAGCAATACCTGAGCAGCTAACATATCGAAACGGTTGGCTTCTTTAAGTTTATTCTTTTTCATCAGTTTCAGGGAATAAACAGAGCAGGCTACTACGATAAAAATTGACAAAAGTGTAATACCATGCAAGGTATCAACCAATGTAAAGGTGGTTGATTCCGGAAGAGAAGAATCGATAATATATTTATTACCAATAGCCGCAAACAACGAACCCACACTTAATCCAAAACGGGAGTCAATATTATCTGCATGGATATAGAAGCAGATATACGAGATACAGAAAGCCACATACATACCCAGGAATATTTTCCAGAACAGGCTTGTGGCATCTCTGTCCATTGAAATTCTTACCCGATAAGCACTGTATTCCATATGGGGTTTGGGTTCTGTAGGATCACCAAAATTAGTTTCGTATTTTTTGATATTGGTTGAAACAACAAAACTGTCAATATCCCAGCCGCGTAAGGTAAACCGGGGGTCATAATGCTTTCCCAAAGTGTCAGGAACAAATACCATATCCTTTGAGTCATATTGTGAATTCTCAAAAGAAAGCCGGAGCTTCTGTTCATCAAATGGAAAATTATTGATCCGCCAGGAGTCTTTCATTACACATTGCAACTGCAGTAACAGATAGTATCCGTCTTTTGATGAATCCAGCGATGTATATAATTTGTTATAGGATTTCGCCTGAGGTATTTCAAGATTTTGAGCAAAATCGAATTCGCGTTTTTTATATTTTAACCATAACCAGAAATTGATGGTGTATTCATTGTTCTTGAAATCAATATTATGAATACTGGTCACATAGATCCCTGTCTTTACCGAATCAGGATGCGCTTTCTCTGCATATACATAACCGCCGGCAAAACAGGTAATAAAAAGGACACAGATAAAACCCAAAAGAGATTTTTTCATTTAATCGAGTTCTTGGTTGCAAGTAAGATAAAGTATTTTCTTAATATCATCAATAGCTATTCAGACAACCTCAATTCCGAACCGCTATATTCACATGAATTCAGGCTCCATTCGCCCTGTTATCAAAATCCCGCCTGCAAAAGCATTGATTCATTAACTTTATTGCTCAACTATACTCCATGAGAAAACAATTCATTCTGTTTTGTATCCTGTCCATTTCCGGCCAGTTCCTGTTTGCTCAAACCACTATTAACCGTGATCCGGAAATTGAGAAGATGGTGAAAGAGGTTTCATCAGATTCTCTGAAATCGTATATAACACAAATGGTAAGCTATGGTACACGTAATACCTTAAGTACACAGGCCGATCCTAAACGGGGAATTGGTGCCGCAAGAAACTGGGTTTTATCTAAATTCAATCAGTTTGCTAAAGAATCCAACGGGCGACTTACTGCTTTTATTGATACCACTACTTTACCTAAAAGCAGAAGAGTGGATACAACATTACTACTCGGGAATGTGGTAGCTACTTTGAAAGGAACAGATCCTTCTGATAACCGGATCTTTATTATCAGCGGGCACCTTGATAATATGCGCTCCAATGTAATGGACCGTACAGGCGATGCGCCGGGTGCCAACGATGATGCCAGTGGTTCTGCTGCCGTTATTGAATGTGCCAGGATCATGAGCAAACATAATTTCCCGGCTACCATCATTTTTGTAACGGTAAGTGGTGAAGAACAGGGTTTACTGGGTGCCACTTATATGGCCGGCAAATCCAGAAAGGAAAACTGGGCCATTGAAGCTGTGCTCAATAATGATATTATGGGCAGTAATAACAGCAGTGAAACAAATATTATCGACAATACCCGCATCCGTGTATTCAGCGAGGGGCTCTCGGTTCTTGATACAGGCCGCGTAGCAACCAATATCCGCAACCTGGGATTGGAAAACGATGGCCGTGCAAGACAACTGGCCCGCTATGTAAAAGAGATCGGCGAGCGATATGTTGAGAACCTGGAAGTAGTGATGGTTTACAGAAATGACCGTTTCTTAAGAGGGGGCGATCATTCTCCTTTTGTACAAAATGGTTTTGCGGCAGTAAGAATTACAGAGATGAATGAGAACTATTATCACCAGCACCAGAATGTGCGTTTAGAAAACGGGATACAATATGGTGATCTGCCGGAATTCATGGATTTTGAATATCTCCGTAAAAATACAGGCATGAACCTGAGTAATCTGGCCAATTTAGCCAAAGCTCCATCTGTTCCACAGGATGTAAAAATTGAAACACAAAGACTTACCAACTACTCTTCCATCAGCTGGAAAATGCCTAAAAGCGGTAAAGTAAAAGGTTATTATGTTTTAATTCGCGAAACAACCAGCCCTGTTTGGCAGAAAAAAATATTCACCACACAAACAGAATACAACCTGCCTTACTCTAAGGATAATTATTTCTACGGAGTACAATCCGTTAGCGAAACAGGCAATGAAAGCCTTCCTGTTATCCCCGGAATTGCAGGTAGATAAGACTCCGGATAAAATTAAAAAGCCGCAAATGAGAATCATCTGCGGCTTTTTAATTACTAACTACTAATTATTAATTACTAATTAATCTTCTCAGGAACCAACCTGCCCAACACTTTCTCCGTCTCCTCTGCTCCCCTATCACCACCTTCGTGGTATTCTGCATCTTCATTCACATCCCAAAGATCAAAGAGTTCTTTTCCGGCAATAATGTTTTTGGCAGCCAGCATAGCTGTCATCATGCTATGATCCTGGTTATTGTATTTGTGCATACCATTACGGCCCACTAAATACAAACCGGGGTACGATTTCAATGCTTCACGTACAGCTTCCACATTCTCTTTGTAAGAATGATCATACACGGGGTATGCTTTAGGTTGTCTTACTACATAACCGTCTACTACTGCACTGTCTTTGGTCAACCCGATCTGTTCAATTTCTTTTTTAGCAAGATTGATCAATGCTTCATCGCTGCTTGTCCATAAACCATCTCCTTCAAAACAGAAATATTCCAATCCATAACAAGCCATATTGGGATCTGGAACCATGAACGGGCTCCATGATTTGAAATTCTGGATCCGTCCCACTTTTACACTGGGGTCATGGATATAAATCCAGTTATCGGTAAATGCATCTTCATCCTTACAGATCAACACTACGGTTAAAAAATCACGATAGCCAAGATCTGCTGCAGAACTGAATGCTTTTTCAGGAAACTTCGGGGTTACATGTGCAACCAGCTCGCGCATAGGAGCGGATGATAATACATAATCAAACCCTCCGATCGATTGATCAGTTGTGGTATGCACGGTCCATTTACCTTCAGAAGTGCTGATATCTTTTACACCGCAATTCATTTCTATCTGCACACCCAATGCCTTGCTTTTAGCCGCACAGGTTTCCCACATCATGCCAGGGCCATATTTCGGATAACGGAATGAATCGATCAATGTTTTGATCACTTTGTCCTTATCTCCACCACCGCCTTTGGGTTTGAATAATGCATTCCAGATAGCGCTGCTTAATGAAAGTCCCTTGATACGTTGGGCGGCCCAGTCAGCGGAAATTTCTTTACAAGGTATCCCCCATACTTTCTCTGTATAGGTCTTAAAGAAGATATTGAATAACCGTTGTCCGAATTGGTTTACCACCCAATCTTCAAAATTGGTAGGATTCTTAACAGGAAAGGCTTTGGCTTTCAGGTAACTCATCACACACAAACCACTCTCAATAATACCCAGTTTATTCAATGCTTCAAAAGCCACCAGCGGATAGGAGAAGAATTTTTTATTGTAATAGATCCTTGAGCTGCGGGGGCGTTCGAGCATTTCATCACCTAAAATTTCTGTCCAGAAATCTTCCACTTCTTTCGACTTCGAAAAAAAACGGTGGCCGCCAATATCAAAATGATAACCCTTGTAACTCTCTGTACGCGAGATCCCACCCACGTATTGCGGATCTTTTTCAAAAACAGTTACCTGTTCGCCGGCTTTTCCCAATAAATAAGCAGCGGTTAATCCCGCCGGGCCTGCTCCTATGATCGCAATTTTTTTTGACATCTTTTTCCGGGTTATCCAATAAAGTGGCAAAGGTGTGAAATTATTGTGGTTCTACCGCTATTTTTGCCCCTCTAAAGTCGGCAACTATTACCGAAAACCGTTAAAATAACCTGATTCATGGCCCAGCCAGTCTATACGATAACCTGCAAACCCTTTGATACCCTTACCGTGCAAGAATTGTATGCCATCATGCAGTTAAGAAACGAGGTATTTGTAGTTGAGCAGCATTGTATTTACCAGGATGCAGATAATAAGGACCCACATTGCCATCACCTGATGATATGGGATGGGCAAAAACTGGTGGCGTATTCCCGCTTAATACCTGCAGGGGTGGCTTACGAACAAATATCAATCGGCCGGGTGATCAGTTCCCGCGCCTACCGAAATACTGGTGCCGGTAAATTATTATTAGCCAATGCCATTGAAAACTGCCAAAGATTATTTGGCGATGGCCCAATCAAGATCGGCGCACAATTATATCTCAGGAGGTTTTATGAATCATTTGGATTTGTAAAAACAAGTGAGATGTACCTGGAGGATAATATTGAGCATATTGAGATGGAGAGAAGATAATGATAGAATGAGTGAATGATAGCATGATAGAATAAGAAACCAAATTACATTCTATCATTCATTCATGCTATCATTCTATCATTAATCACATCCCCAGTTCCAATTTCAGGAACCTGGCTGTATGACTCTTGGTAATATTCACCATTTTTTCGGGCACACCTTCAAATAAGATCATTCCACCGCCATCACCGCCTTCGGGGCCAAGGTCGATGATATGATCCGCCACTTTGATCACATCCAAATTGTGTTCGATCACCAATACACTGTTGCCGCGGTCAACCAGTTTATTCAGCACATCCAACAAATGCTGGATATCCTGAAAATGTAAACCGGTAGTGGGCTCGTCTAATATGTAAAAAGTTTTACCGGTATCTTTTTTGCTCAGTTCTGTTGCCAGTTTTACACGCTGGGCCTCACCGCCACTAAGGGTTACGGCAGATTGGCCAAGGGTGATATAACCCAGTCCCACATCCTGCAATACCTTGATCTTACGATAGAGATAAGCAATGGGCTGGAAGAACTCACAGGCTTCGTCAACGGTCATATTCAATACATCACTGATAGATTTTCCTTTGTAACGGATCTCCAGTGTTTCGCGGTTATAGCGTTTGCCGTTACATTTTTCGCAATGCACATATACATCCGGGAGGAAATTCATTTCTATCACGCGCATACCACCGCCTTCACAAACATCACATCTCCCCCCTTTTACATTGAAAGAAAAACGGCCCGCATTGTAGCCGCGGATCTTGGCTTCCGGTATTGCTGCAAACAAGGTCCTGATCTCGGTAAAGAACCCGCAATAGGTTGCCGGGTTACTCCGTGGCGTACGGCCAATAGGCGATTGATCGATCTCGATCACCTTATCAATATGCTCTAACCCATTGATGCTTTTAAAAGGCATGGGTGTTACCCGGCTGTTATAACAATGTTTGGAAAGTATCGGATACAAGGTCTCATTGATCAATGTTGATTTACCGCTACCGCTCACACCACTGATCACGATCAGCTTACCCAAAGGAAAACGAACACTCACATTCTTTAAGTTATTACCACTTGCCCCTTTCAGTTCAAGTTCTTTACCATTGCCCTTTCTTCTTTCCTTGGGAACGGCAATACTTTTTTTACCATTCAGGTACATGGCAGTATCAGAACCACTTTTCAAAACTTCCGCAGGTGTGCCCGCTGCAACAATATGCCCGCCATACAATCCGGCTTTGGGGCCAATATCTACCAGGTGATCGGCAGCCATCATGATATCCTTATCATGTTCCACTACCAATACACTGTTACCGATATTGCGAAGGTTCTGCAAGGCAAGTATCAACTGATGATTATCACGCTGATGCAAGCCGATAGAAGGCTCATCCAGAATATACGTGATCCCCTGCAACTGCGACCCGATCTGAGTTGCCAGCCTGATCCGCTGCGATTCACCACCACTCAGGCTTCGCGAAGGGCGGTTAAGGGAGAGATAGGTCAGCCCAACGTCCAATAAAAACTGTACACGCTCCCTGATCTCTTTTAAAATATCTTTCGCGATCTGGTTCTGTTTATTACTCAGTCTTTTTTCCAATGTATCAAACCAGGCATGCAGTTTATCAAGGTTCATATCACTTAACTCCGCAATATTCTTTTCATCAATTTTAAACCATAGGCTTTCCTTACGCAGCCTTGCACCATTGCAGGTTCCGCAAACTTTCAGTTCAAGAAATTTCTCCACCCATTCACGTAATGATTCACTTTGTCCGCTTCCGCCAAACCATCTTTTCAACATGGGAATAATCCCCTCAAACTCTCCTTCATAGGGTTGTCCTAATGGCGCTTCTTCCACATCAGAAAGATCCAGGGATCCTTCCTCCGGTGTTCCATACAATAAAATATTTAACGAAGCCGCCGGAAGATCTTTTACCGGTTTATCAAGATTGATCTTATGTTTTTTGGCAAGGATCTCCACATTACGATACATATAAGCATCACGCTGTTCACCCAAGGGTGCAATCCCACCTTCCTTCACACTGATCTTTGGGTCAGGTATGATAGACTCCATGCTGATACTGTATACATTGCCCAATCCCTTACAGGTGGGACAGGCACCATACGGTGAGTTAAAAGAAAAGGCATTGGGCGAAGGTTCTTCATAACTGATACCGGTATCCTCACACATCAATTGTTTGGAATACTGAATGGTCTTGTTGGTATCATTCAGTAAAAGGAACATCAGGTCCTTACCCATTTTCAGCGTTTGCTGTACGCTCTGGCTCAGGCGTACTTTCATATCGTCTGTAACCTGTAACCTGTCTATCACCACTTCAATATCATGGATCTTATAACGGTCCACCTGCAGCTTGGGTGTGAGGTCCAGTACCTCACCGTCTACCCTTACTTTTAAAAATCCTTTTTTACGGATATCCTCAAACAGTTCACGGTAATGTCCCTTGCGGCCACGGATCAATGGTGCGAGTAAACTGATCTTTTTGTTTTTATATTTCGTGAAGATGTTCTCAACAATTTCTTCCTCACTGAACTTGACCATTTTCTTACCGGTATTGTAACTGTAGGCTTCACTTACCCTTGCATAAAATAAACGGAGAAAATCATATACTTCTGTTACGGTGCCTACTGTAGAGCGGGGGTTTTTATTGGTGGTCTTTTGCTCGATAGAAATCACCGGTGACAACCCTGTGATCTTATCAACATCCGGCCTTTCCATATCGCCCATGAACTGACGTGCATATGCACTGAAACTTTCCATGTACCTGCGCTGGCCTTCGTTGTAAATGGTATCAAAAGCAAGTGAGGATTTACCGCTGCCGCTCACACCGGTAAATACCACCAGTTTATTCTTGGGTATGGAGATGTCAATATTCTTGAGGTTATGTTCCCTTGCACCAAATACTTCGATCCGTTCAACCTGCTCAACGGTTTCTTTTGTTGTTTTAGTAATTTTTGTGCCCACTTGCTTCGCCATGCTAATATTCTTAGGATTTCAAATGTACTAACATTGGGAAACCGAATAAGGTTTAAATCTGTTCTGGGCATAAAAACTATACAACAGGCTCAATTTGGCATCATATTTGATATTTTTATATACAAATCCTGTTTATGAAAAAACAAATCCTTATCCTCGCCCTTATTACCATTGGAATCAACGCCCATGCCCAGTTAGAAAAAGGCAAACATGTGGTTGGTTTGCAACTCCCGCTAATTGTAAACGATATGTATTTTACACGACTGGCATTCAGCAGCAGTTCCGGCAATACGGACTATGGTATCAGCATCAACCCCTCTTATGCATTTGTTGCAGAACATAACTGGTTGATTGGTGCTCAGGCCACATTAGGTATAGAAACATTGAAGTATAACAATAATACCGGGCAGCCGCGTACAGAAACCTATACTGATCTTGGCATCGCCCCTTTCACCCGATATTATATTGACATTTCAAAAAAAGGCGATTTTAAAATCTTTGGAGTTGCCGCCATCGAGTTCAATACCGCTAATTCAAAATATACATACAGTAACAGCAGTTTCCCGAATAACGGCCCTTCATTTTCATCAACCACGGGTTCGCTTGGCGGAGGAATTGCCTGGTTTGGCAAAAGGGTCGCTTTTTATTCGAGTATGAGTAATAACGCACTAAGGTTTGGCATCTAAAAGGTTTTTTCCGGGAAGAAAAAATAATTTTGCGCCAAAACCCTTGTCAATAAAGGATTTCGTTAATATTTCTACTAAATAAGTAGACTTTTATTTTGGAAATATGAAATCCAGCCCCTTATCTTTGCACCAGTTCTTTAGATCACTTATCAAGAAAGGCAGAGGGTTTTGGCCCTGTGAAGCCTTGGCAACCCATACAGTTCACTCAATTGTATGAAGGTGCCAACTCCAATCCCGCCAATGGCGGGAAGAGATAAGTCAGAGTAAAGTTTGCAACTTAGATCACTTCGTGTGAAATAATATATTCAAGCTCATCTGACTTACCGGATGAGCTTTTTTTTGCCCACCCCCCAACCCCCTAAAGGGGGAGCAAGGGTAGCCCAAAAAGTTTATCAGGTAAGTTTCACTGTATCTCTTGTTAAGTTTTCTGAAAGAATTTTTACAAATTTTTTCATTCTCCGATTCCCCTTCAGGGGCCAGGAGGCCAAACTTTTTAACAATGAGCACAGCCACAGAACTGATCCACAGCATTCCCGTTGATCCTTTAACCGGAGCCATTTCGGTACCTATTTACCAGACCTCCACATTTGTGCAGGAAGCACCCGGTGTAAACAAAGGATATGATTATGCCAGAACCGGCAATCCAACAAGGGCAACCCTTGAACAACTGATTGCTGGACTTGAAAAAGGCAGTACCGGTATCGCATTCAGCAGCGGGTTAGCGGCCATTGATGCTATTGTAAAACTGCTGCAGAGTGGTGATGAGATCCTGGCTGTGGATGATATTTATGGTGGCGCTTTTCGCCTGTTCACCCATATCTATGAAAAGTTTGGGATCACGGTGAATTATGTTGACACAACTGATGTAACCAACCTGGTTAACGCTATCACACCGAAAACAAAACTGATCTGGATTGAAACCCCTACCAACCCTACTTTAAAAATTTCTGATATAGAAGCCATCGCCAAACTCGCGAAAGCGCATCATTGTCTGCTTTGCGTGGATAATACCTTTGCTTCACCGGTTTTACAGCAACCATTGGCACTGGGTGCTGATATCGTTGTGCACAGTGCCACCAAATACCTTGGCGGCCATAGCGACCTGATTGCCGGGCTGGTAGTAACCAAAGAAAAAGAGCTGGGTGATAAGATCAAATACATCCAGAATGCATGCGGTGCTATTCTGGCTCCATTCGACAGTTGGTTGGTGATACGGGGTATTGAAACCTTACATCTGCGCGTAAAACAACATTGTGCTTCGGCACAAGCTGTTGCTGAATTCCTGGAACAACACCCCGCCGTTGATAAAGTATTTTATCCGGGCTTACCCACACATCCCAATCACGAGATCGCAAAAAAACAATCCAAAGGTTTTGGAGGGATCGTATCCTTCACTTTACAAACAGATACCGAAGAAGCTGCTGTAAAATTTGTTACACAAACCCAGCTGTTTAAACTGGCAGAGAGCCTGGGCGGAATCAAAAGCCTGGTGTCGCACCCGGCTAATATGACCCATAAATCCATCCCTGCAGAAAAAAGAAGGGCAGCAGGTGTGGCAGACAGCCTGATCCGTTTATCGATCGGGCTTGAAGATGCAGCAGACCTGCTGGCGGATCTGGAACAGGTATTTGACAAGATACAATCCGCCCAAACATTTTCGAAAGCAGGAATATTATCTGCACAGGAGATATCCTGACAATTCACTGTCAAATAACCGCAGCAACTCAAATAGTTTTACCGTACAAAAGAAATACAGCCACAAAACATGGACGCACACAAACAGTTAACGATCGGATTATTTGGTTTTGGCGTAGTAGGTGAAGGCCTTTACAAAGTATTGCAGCAAACGCCTTCTTTAAAAGCCAGTATCAAGAAAGTATGTATCAAGAACCCCGGAAAACCGAGGAATGCACCGGCATCTCTTTTTACAACAGAAAAAGAAGAATTGCTTTTCGACGACAGCATCAATGTGATCGTAGAAGTGATCGATGATGCCAATGCCGCATTTGAAATTGTATCGATCGCTTTACGAAATGGCAAAGCCGTAGTAAGCGCCAGCAAAAAAATGATCGCGGAACATTTGCCTGAGATCCTTCAGCTACAGCAGGAAACCGGTTTACCCTTTTTATGCGAAGCTGCGGTGTGTGCATCCATTCCTGTGATCAGGAACCTCGAAGAATATTATGATAACGACCTGCTGCATTCCATCCGGGCGATCGTTAACGGTTCCACCAATTTTATCCTCACCAAAATGTTTGAGGATAAGCTGGATTTTCAGGCAGCGCTGATCCTTGCGCAACAATTGGGTTTTGCAGAAAGCAATCCCAAACTGGATGTGGAAGGATATGATGCCGTAAACAAATGGACCGTACTGCTGAACCACGCTTACGGCATTGTAGAACACCCGGATAATATCCTGTTTACCGGTATACAGAATATACAGCTGAGTGATGCAGTGGTAGCCAAAGAAAAACACTTTGATATTAAGCTGATCGCACAGGCTAAAAAATTAAAGAACGGACAGGTAGCCGCTTTTGTATTGCCGCAATTTGTAAAACTGGATGAGCCGCTATCCTTTGTGAAAAATGAATACAATGGCGTTGTGATCGAAAGTGGATTTGCTGACAAGCAATTCTTTTACGGAAAAGGTGCCGGCAGTTTTCCTACTGCTTCCGCCGTTTTGAGTGATATTGCTGCCTTACGGTATGATTATCGCTATGAATACAAAAAACTATACCACCACAAACCCAATGAGCTGACTAATGATTATTACCTGAAAGTATATATCAGCTTCGACGACTGGAAATACATCCCACGTGAAAAATTTGAATGGATAGAAGAATGGCATGCCGATGCCGACAGAAAATACCTGATCGGCGTGGTACACGTGAATCAGCTTACCGGCAGCAACTGGTGGAGGGAGAACGGCACTTCCCTGATCTTGTCTGTTGATCCGATCATTGACAATCTCGATATCATCAATTTAAAAAAACGCAGCCTTGAACTGGCAGGCGTAGTATAAGTCTTTCGTACTTGTTTTGAGTTTTGTTGGGTCCCGCTTTTACCGGCGGGACTTTTTTATATTGGTTACAAAAGCCTGGTTACAGTAGATTTGCACAAATAAGTGTATCTGCATGTTTACGAAACCCGCATTCAGCAACAGGAATTTTATTGCCGCATTTATTGCAACATTGGCCGTAGGCCTTTACCTGATCATCGATTCTTTTATTGTGGGCAGGAATGAGTTCTTTCTGGTATTGAATAAGGATCTTGGCAAAGCTGCCGATTATTTTTTCAGTTTTTGGACCAACCTGGGTGATGGGATCATCTGGATCGTGGTTGCTGCGATCTTCTTTATTTACCAAAGAAATAAACTGCCTCTTTTAATTGCTGCTATCCTTGTATCTACGCTGATCACCCAGCTCACAAAGAATTATGTATTTCCGGCCGAACCCAGGCCTACTGCTGCGATTCAGGATATCCAGCGTATTCATACCGTACCGGGTGTAGAATTGCATACAGCCTATAGCTTCCCATCGGGACATACCGCTACTGCCTTTACCATTTTTTTACTGGCCTGCTTATTTGTGAGAAGAAGCTGGATAGTACCGGTGGGGTTCGTGTATGCGATCCTGGTGGGTTATTCCCGGATCTATCTGGCACAGCATTTTCCGCTGGATGTGGGTGGTGGTATGATCACAGCATTGATCACGATATTGATTTCTTTAGCTATTCAGCAGCAATGGGAAAAAAGAAAGCCGCAGATCTAAACACCTGCGGCTTTCCTTAGATTGGTGATGTATTTCAACACCAATTTATCATGTCAATCAACAATGTTAATCTTTCCATCTCCACTCGCCCTGTATCTGTAACGCTTCTTTCAGGTTGTTCTTCAAGAGAAAATCACGGGTCTCTTCATCGGTGAAATGTTTGGACTTGATCACCTTCGAATCAGCGATCCCATACAATAACATACTGCTGAAGCGAACGGTATTCTTCATTCCTTTTTCGTCTACTAATTTAAATACGTCACAATCTGCATGGTAACAGGGGCCGGCATTGTTTGGCAAAGTTCCACCTGCACCGCCACCGGTTGGCACACCTTGTAACATGAATGGCTCATGATCGCTATGCAATCCTGCTCCAACCCTGAATGTGTTCTTGTAACTGGTATCAAATGTGCGGGCAATATTTCCGATAGACTGAAATAATTCCCTGCTGTCTTCAGAAGTGCTGGCATATCCTTTCGGATCATTCGTCATATCATAATCCAGCATATAACGAAGCTGGTCAATGCTTTTATCCTTAACAGCGGCTTCTACATAAGCTTTAGACCCCAGTAATCCTTCTTCCTCTCCCATGAACATAATAAACTCAACGGTTCTTTCCGGCTGGAGGTTAAGGGCTTTAAAAGTTCTTGCCATATCCAATATAGAAAAAGAGCCGATGCCGTTATCAATGGCCCCGGTTGCCAGATCCCAGCTATCGAGGTGTCCGCCTACCACTACTTTTTCATTGGGAATGGTTTTACCCTTGATGGTAGCTACCACATTTCTGGCTTTGATCAAACCAGAAAAATTGGTCATGGCAATATGGCTGTATAATTTTCCGTTTGCCAGTTTTTCTCTTAATTCCATACCCACTTCTTTCCCGATACAAACCGCAGGAATAGGAATGAGTTTACCGGTAACTGACGCCGTTCCGGTTAATAAGATCCCGCCTGCAGCTGTGTTGATCACAACAATTCCTTTTGCACCATATTTGGTGGCAATGGCTGTTTTTTCTGAGCGGTGCAGAGATTTGGTGCCCGGTTTAGAGCCCGGTAACACACCCAGATAAACCAATGCGATCTTACCCTTTGCTTTATCAGGATTTGCCTGGTAATCTTCTTCCATGCCATTACCCATATCTACCAGTTCCAGGGTTACATCAACCGCAACAGGCGAATGAGCAAGGGTTACAGAACGAACAGGTTGAAGCGTGTTGGCATCTGCTCCGATACTTACCGCCAATGTACCCCTGCTCCAGCTCTCTACTTCAAAGGGCTGGTAACGTACATCTTTAAAACCATAGGATTTAAGCAGGTTATAGGCGAACTCTTCTGCTTTCTTGCCATTGGCAGAACCGGTTAAGCGGTGGCCGATGGTTTCTGTTGCCAGTTTCAGTGAGCTATACGCTTTAGAATTGGCCGAAACCTCATCATTGATCTTTGCGAAGATCGTTTTCCATTCGGGTTTTTCCTGCGAGAATACAGTACTGATGCTGATCAGGCAGAAAACAGTAAGAAAACCGGTGATTTTTTTCATGTTCAGTTAGTTTGAGGGGACAATTTATCTATAAAATCTGAAAACTACCCGGCGAGATCAATAACCCCCTTCATTTTGTATATTTAAGAACCAAAACACTACTTATGAAATATTGTATCCTTGCTATCCTGGGCATTCTTTGCTACCAGGCAGAGGCCCAGAAAAATGCATCCATCTCTTTTGAGAAATGGTTAAGCCTCAAACAGGCTGGTACCCCGGTTATTTCCCCGAACGGAAAATATGTGGCTTATTCCCTCACTTCCACAGACTGGGCAGGTAATGGATATGATAGTGAGATCTGGTTATCACGCGAAGGACAATCGCCCTTTCAGCTTACCCGAACCATTAAGGGCAGCAGCGGTGCACCGGTATTTACGCCCGACAATAAATACCTGAGTTTTCTTGCAGACCGGGGAGATAAAACACAACTCTTTATTATTCCGGTGGATGGTGGCGAAGCCCTGCAGATCACCAAAGATGAAGACGGTATTGGCGGATATGAATGGAGCCCGGATGGTAAACAGATCGTTTATAGTAAAGCCGAGCCGGACAGCAAAAAAGAAAAAGCTTTCAAAGACCGTTATGGGGCTTTTGCGGTTGAAGGGGAAGAATATAAACAGAGTCATTTATGGTTATTACAGTATAATTATGATTCTGTGATTCTTGCAGGGCAATATCCCTGTTACACTTCCAAAGATTCAACGGCTAAAAACCCCGACTGTTATAAGATCCCGCTTGCAAAAAAGCTGACCGATGGAAATTTTACCGTTGCAGGTTTTTCATGGAGCCCGGATGGCGGATCCGTTATCTTCAACAAACAGCCTAATCCGCTTATCAACTCATCTATGTATAGCGATATCGCTTTGATTGATGTGCGTACTAAAAAAACAGAAATACTCATTGCGAACCCTGCCGGTGATGCCTTCAGTGAATGGAGCCCGGATGGGAAATCTTTTATTTACCGTAGCTCTGTTGATGATTCGTTATCCAATTTTTTCAGGAACTCCCGTTTATTTATTTATGATATGGCCACTAAAAAAAGCCGTGAGATCGGTGCCGATATTGATGAAAACAAAGGAGTATATGCATGGACAGAAAAAGGCATTTTTTTAAGTGCCGCTCAAAAAATGAAAACGGCTGTTTATCAAATGGATCCTCAAACGGGCATTTCCAAACAAATCAAAACTCCGTTGGATAATACAGGTAATATCAGCTTTTCAAAAAAGAGTGACCAGGTAGCTGTAGTCGGAAGAAATTTTTCAGACCTGCCCGAAGTGTACACAGGCACGTTGGAAGCTGACTGGAAAAAGATCAGCAATACCAATGCCCAGATCAGTGGCTGGAATACGCCCGTTAATGAGATCGTTGACTGGAAAAGCAAAGACGGGACCATCATTGAGGGTGTTCTGCTAAAACCACGCAATTTTGATCCATCCAAAAAATATCCACTCATGGTGGTGATCCATGGTGGGCCAACCGGAACCGATCGTCCGGAACCGACACCTACTTATGTTTACCCGATCATGCAATGGGTTGAAAAAGGCGCGTTGGTATTACGCGTCAATTACCGGGGCAGTGCAGGGTATGGTGAAAAATTCCGTTCACTCAACGTGCGTAATTTAGGTGTTGGTGATATGTGGGATGTGATCAGCGGTGTAGAATCCCTTTCAAAAAAAGGCATTATTGATACTACCCGTATGGGATGCATGGGATGGAGCCAGGGAGGATATATTTCTGCCTTTCTTACAACCAACAGTACTATTTTTAAAGCCATTTCTGTGGGCGCGGGCATTTCTAACTGGATCACGTATTATGTAAGCACCGATATCACACCTTTTACCCGTCAATATTTAAAAGCCACACCCTGGCAGGATATGGAGATCTATTCCAAAACTTCTCCCATGACCAATATCAATAAAGCCAGAACACCTACATTGATACAGCACGGGGAACTGGATAGGCGTGTGCCGATACCGAATGCCTATGAGTTATACAGAGGCTTACAGGACAGGGGTATCCCCTCTAAACTGATCGTTTACAAAGGTTTTGGACACGGTATTACCAAACCCAAAGAACGGCTTGCCGCTATATGGCATAACTGGCAATGGTTTAACCACTATGTATTTGGAGAACCACTCGAAGCTTTACCTGTAGAGTAAATAAAAAAGGCCTTTGTGAAAAACACAAAGGCCTTTTTTTATTAAACAGATAGATGCCTAATAAATATCAAGATCATTCCCATAAGCAACTTTGCCTGAGTATCGTTGCTGAATTTCGCTCAACATACTTTCTTTGGCAGCTCCCCACAATAACTGATGTGTTAATACCAGTAATTTGGGTTTTACCTTATTCGCAATCTCTGCAAGCTGTGCAGTAGAGGTATGAAACACGGAATGGTAGGCCTGCCATTTTTTATCTCTTTTGGCAAACCCCTCCATCGAGTACACTTCATGTACCAATATATCGCAGCCCTGTGCATTCTTAACCAGGTTTTCACTGTAGGTACAGTC
>CBHRAM010000026.1:0-17952 GCA_966076165.1 uncultured Chitinophagaceae bacterium | reverse complement strand
GGATCATCTTCAGATCGGGTACCTGTTTGATGGCATTCTCCAATTGACGGGTTACCGTGATCATCATTTTCTTTACCGGCTGCTGTCCCGCATCGGCAATGATCTTGATCTTGGGAAATGTGATCTCGGGAAATAAAGCCGGCTGCATCTTTGAATAGGCAAACAATCCCCCCATGATAATGATCACCACCATTACCGAAACCGGGTTCTTATATGTAGTAAAGAAATTACGCATAGGAATTATTTGATAATGGCCACTTTTGCGGTATCGGGTAATCCATAATTACCTGTGAGTAATATTTTATCGGTTGACAGTAAAACAGGAGAGAGGATCTCTACTTTATCGCTGCTTTCCAAACCTTTTGTTACCGGTACTTTCACTGCCGTAACACTATCGATCATCTTCATGATCCAGAACTCGCTCTGTACTTCATTGGTGAGTACGGCTGATTTTAATAAGGAAACCGTATGTGATTTTGCTTTCTTGATCAAGGATACTTTTGCGATCAGGTTTTCGGGGATCTGTTTATCTGTATTTACCCTGATCACATAACTCTGTGTCTGTGATACGGCATCTACCGTAGGCATGGCCATATCTACGTGGCCGTTCAGCACCGATCCATCTGCCAGTTTCAATTGCAGTTCGCGGTTGCCGGGTAAATAAGGCTTTAATTCATAAGGAAGATCAAGCAGGAATACAAAACTCCGGGTATCCGTAATAGTGGCCATCTGCTCTCCATCCTGCACATAATCGCCCGAACGATAATTGAGTTGTGAGATATAACCGGTGCCGGGCGATTTGATGCGGATCACACCGTCAAAATGTAAAGAGCTGTCAAGTGCATTAATGGTATTGCCAAGGCTTTGTGCCTCTTTGGTTTTCAGTACAAATAATTCCTGCCCCTTGGTTACATATTTACCTAAAGAGGCATCAACGATCTGCAGATAGCCGTTGGCAGAAGATTTTACATAGGTTTTTAAGAGAAAGGAGGAAACAGCGTTTAAGTCAACGGTTTCAGCCATATCACCTGTTATGGGAGAAGTAAGCGTGATAGGTGTTGAACCGGCTTCTGTTTTTTCTTCTGCCGGGGCAGGTTCTGCGGCTTCTTTTTTAGCCGGATCTGATTTGCAGGAAGCCCAGGCAAGCAACAGGCAGAGAATGTATACACTTGTTTTTTGTAAACGCATAATGCTTTATTTTCTGTTCCAGTAATTGATCTGGTTAATGAGTTGTAATTTATTGATCGTGTTCTGGGTAACGATATTCTTTGCAGTGATGTAATTGCCGATCGCAATAATATAATCTGCCATCCTTGCATCCCCGGTTTCCATCAGTTTTCTGTTTGCTTCTATCAATGTTTCGGTATACCGGATCTGCGGGGCCGTTTGATTGATCAATTGCTGTGTGGCGGATAACTGTTGCGATAACTGCGCAATTTGCTGTCCGAACTGTTGTTTAAAATAATCACGGTAGTTCTGTCTTGTCTGTTCTGCAATACTGATCTTATCATGTTGCATTTTTTTTTGCTTCCCATCATAAATAGGAACCGTAATATTTACACCAAAACTGGTTCCGAAATTCTTGTAAGCCTGTTCCGCAAAAGAAGTCAGGTAACCGCCATCGGCATACAGATTTACTTTGGGTTTATAATTGAATTCGATCAGTGCATCACTATTCTTCAACCGCATACTGTCTATTCTGAACTGCTGGTAGAATACAGAACTTTCGGCATCGGGCAGGATGGCCAGTTCCACTTCGGGTTGGATGAGTGCAACTGCTACTGTGTCCTGTAGCCCACTTAGGTAATTGAGCGATGAAAATTCATTCTGGAATTGGATCTTTACCTGGCTGATCAATAATTCCTGCTGCTGCAGGGTTACCAGGAAACTCAAATAATCAGTCTGCCGGTAAACACCTTTCTCTGTCAACTTTTTTAAAACCGCTTCCTGTTTCCTGATCTGTGCCAACAACTCATGATTGAAAGAATATTGCTGCCATACACCATAAGCGGTAATGTATTGGGCAATGATCGATTTTTTCAGATCCTGCTCTGTAACCCTTCCTGAGATCTCCAGTGATTGATTCAATAACCGGATCGCTTCATTTTGATTTTGCAGGTTCTCTTTGCTTACCAGTCTTTTGGTGGCCACTACCTGCTGACTGAAATTGGCTCCATTGGTAACCGCACCATCATAGCCCCAACCCTTATAAGTAGGTGCGTAATTATTTACACTCAATCCGCTTACTTGTGGTTTATAGCCTGCCAGGATCCGCAAACTGTCTATCAGGTTGGCGGCTTTCTGGTTGGTATAGTCTTTCAACAGCGGGCTGTTCTGCAAACCTGCATTGATATAATATTCCAGGTTACGCTCCTGCGAAAAAGTGTAACCGGTGATCAGTAGTAATAAAAAAGAAAAAACAAACTTTCTCAGCAACATATACATCATTTAAAATAGATCGTGAATTCGTGTTGATGATCCTTGTAACGGTAGGTGATGGTAAAACCTGCGGAGTTACAGATCTCTTTGATAATGGCCAGCCCGAGGCCGGTTCCTTCGGGTGTATTCCCGGCTTTGTAAAAACGTTCGAAAACCTGGTCGCTTTGCAGAGCGTCATTGGCTGCGGTATTGGATACGGAAAGCAATTCATGGGTTAACCTGATGCCCGCTTCGCCGCCATTAGGGGTATAACGGACCACATTATTCAGGAGATTACTTATCATGATCTCTGCCAGGTGCCGGTGAAAAGAAAGGGTTACCGGTTCTAATGAAGTAATCACTGTCAATTCTTTTGAAGCAAACAGTTCTTCTCTTTCAATCAATTTATTTTCTATGATCTCTTTCAGGTTGACTGCTTCATTCAGCATAAATTGACGGTTGCCCAGTTTGGTCAACAGTAACAGGGATTGATGCAACCTTGATAATTTCAGCGTTGCATCTTCTATCACCAGTAATTGCTGCACACTTTGTGGCCTGCCTTCAGCATCCTGTAATAAAGACTCTACCTTGGAACGGATCACCGCCAAAGGAGTCTGCATCTCGTGTGAAGCATTTTCTGTGAAAGAACGAAGGGCAGAATAATCCTGGTGTATGCGTTGCGTCATGCTGTTCAGGCTTTCATTCAAGAGGTTGATCTCGTCAATGGGTTCTTTGGATAAGGATAAGGGATGCTGAGCAGCTACCTGGTAATCGCGGATCTTATCAAGGGTATGATAAAAAGGCTGCCAGATGCGGTTGATCAATCGGCGGTTGATCAGGTAATTAAATAAAAGGATCAACCCGATCATGGCAATGGTAACAAGTATGATCAATTGAAGGAGGTCTTCTGTTTCTAACTCAGATTTGTACACACTTACCTGGTACAGTTTGCCACCTGCTGATACAGAGAAGACGAGTAACCTCACCGGTTCTATTTCATTTTCTTTTGGGTTCAATACCCAAACCCGATATGGGCTTGTTTTACCAAGGTTGGTTCTGCCCGGTTCGATGGTGATCCATTGGTGACGGGTATTTTGTATCTCCGGCAGTTGGTTATGGGTACTTACATATTCAACTACTTCCTGCTGTTCTGACCGAAGGGTCTCATCCAGCTGACGGATAAGCACATATTGTAAAACAAAATAAAAAGCCACGCTCCCGATCACGAATATGAAGATCGTGGCCGCTATATTGATCCGGTTATATCGCGTAAATAGTTTCAAGCAAACTGCATTTTATAGCCTTCTCCATAAATAGAACGGATACAATCTTCACTGCCCGCAGCCATTAGTTTTTTGCGAAGGTTCTTGATATGTGAATAGATAAAATCATAGTTGGCAGCAAAATCCATATCATCGCCCCATAAATGCTGGGCAATGGCATTCTTTGAGAGAACGCGGTTCTTGTTAACCGTCAGAAACAACAATAATTGAAATTCTTTCTGCGTAAGCTCTACTTCCTGTTCTTTTACTTTTACCGTTTTTCCAATAGTATCAATGCTGATCTCCCCGATATGCATCAGCGATTGCCCCTGAAAACTTTTTCTTCTGATAATGGCTGAGATCCGAACACTGAGTTCTGAGAGGTGAAAAGGTTTGGTGAGGTAATCGTCAGCACCCAATTCTAAGCCTTCGATCTTATCCTCCAATGCACCCTTGGCGGAAATGATGATCACGCCATCCGTTTTCTTGTCTTCTTTCAACTGTTTCAACAGTGCCAGTCCCGAACCATCCGGCAGCATGATGTCCAGGATGATACAATCATAGTCGTACACCTCAATTTTTTCAACTGCCTGCCGGTAATTGTTAACGGATTCGCAGAGATAACCCGCAGCCGTCAGAAAGTCAACGATCGACTGATTTAGGGACAACTCATCTTCAATGACCAGGAGCTTCAAAAGGATCAATTTTAGACAAATTAGCCAAATAATTCTGTAGCAAATCTGGATAGGCCCCAAAGGGCAGGATTGTGCAAAGAAAACCCGTACAGCTATTGCATTTGCGGGATAACTGTTGTAACTTTTTGTAACCAAAATTTATCCTATGCACCAGTATCACATTGTATCCCGTATCGCTATCTATCTGTTGGCTGCGGTGATGATCGTATTTGGGATTTTTCATCTTACCAATGCCAGGGATCTGGTTGAATATATTCCGCCTTCCATCCCCGGTGGCATTAACTGGGTTTACCTTGTAGGGGTAGCCTATATTCTGGGTGGGGTTTCTTTTATCCTGAATAAATGGGTTAAAATGGCGGGTTATGTGCTTGCTGTTCTCCTCTTTATTTTTGTGTTTGTGATCCACCTGCCCAATTACCTGTATGCAGGAACCACAGAGTCTAAGACAGGGGCTTTCATCAATCTGCTGAACGACCTGGCTATTGGCGGGTTTGCCCTGCATATTGCAGCCGGTGCGCACCACCAGAAACTGCATCTGGAAGAGAGTGATTAGTTGTTGTTTGGTGACTGGCTTGATTTACTAAGATTGCTTCCGAACCGGATTCCGGCCCGCGATAAGCTATTGTCTCCTTTCATTGGATCATCAATGAAAGGAATTCGATAGCTTTATTTTTTGCAAAACCTGACTATGAAAAACCTGTTCCTTTTTTTGTCTGCTATTTTGTTGCTGAGCTGCAATCGTGCCGTATTTAAAGAAAGATGGATCAACCAAAAAGCACCCGAACATTTCTCCGTCCTGTTTGAAACATCCCGTGGAAATTTTGAAGCGGAGTTTACCCGGGAATGGTCTCCGTTGGCAGTTGACAGGGTATATGCACAATTCAAACATGGATTTTATGATGATATCCTGTTCTACCGGGTAAGGTCCAAATACGTGGCACAGTTTGGTGCAGATGATTCGGTAAAAACAAAACTATGGAGTAAGTACAAAGTACCGGATGAGCCCGTATTGAAACCCAATCAACGCGGTGTCATCAGCTTTGCCCGATCCGGCAAAGAAACCCGGAGCCACGACCTGTTCATCAATCTCCAGAATAACTCACCCAGGTTGGATACACTCATGGCTTCAGGGGTAAAAGGGTATCCTCCCATGGGCATCGTTACCCGGGGAATGGAAGTTGTAGATTCTTTATACTCCGGATATGGAGATACGGTCTTTAAAAAATTCGACACACTGGTTAACAACAAAAAAGCTTTTCTGGAAATTTTCCCAAAATTGGATGTTTTGAAAAAAGCGAAGCTGATCAAAAAATAATGAATAGTCCCTAAGCACCTGCCACGGTAGAACCCCTGACAATAAGTTCGGAAGGGATCACCCGGTTTTCATCATATAAAACCCCGTTCTTTTTTTCCAGTGCATTAAAAAGGGTATTGGCGGCGGCCCTGCCCATTTCAAATGCGGGCTGTGTAACGGTGGTAAGCGAAGGGTTAAGAATGGTTGCTGTAGAAAGATTGGAAAAACTGATCACTTTTACATCTTCCGGAATGGAGAGTTGTAATTCTTTGCAGGTGAGATAGATATTAGTGGTGAATTTCTCAACCGTTGCTATAATGCCATCAGGCCTGTCTTCCTCCTTCATGATCTTATTCAGGAAACGGTTATTGGTAAGGGAATCATCCCCACAGAAAACCACATTCACGGGCGAGTGGTCGGGAAGATGGTCCCTCAGCGCCTGTTGATACCCTTCCAGTCTTTTATTGCTGATGGAGAGATGATTGGATATTGACAGGATAGCAATTCTTTTACAACCGCAATCGATCAGGTGTTGGGTGGCCAGGTAACTGCTTTCAAAATCATTGGTAGTGATCTTTGAGGTGTTCACATCGTCGCAAACCCTGTCGAAAAATACCAGCGGGATCTGTTTTGAGGAAAGGTCACAGATATGCTGATAGGAATCTGTTTCGGCTGTAAGCGACATGAGCACCCCATCCACTCTTCCGCTTTGAAAGTTTTTAAGTATGGCCTGTTCCCTGCAAAAATTCTCATGGGTAAGATAGATGAGTACATGGTAGCCTTTTTCTTCGGCTACCGCTTCAATGCCATTGATGGCGAGTGAAAAAAAACTATCTGCCACTTCGGGTAAAACCACCGCGATGGTCTTACTTTTTTTGCGGCGCAAACTGCCTGCATACGCATTCGGGATATAGTTAAGCCTTGTGGCTAATTCCTGCACCCGCTGTTTGGTCTCCAGGCTGATCTCATGACTGTCCCTCAAAGCTTTTGAGATGGCAGCCGTAGACAGATTCAGTTCTTTGGCTAACATTTTGAGGGTGATATTGTCCATGCAGCAGATCGGTTTCGTGTAAAATAACACAATAATTTTAGTTGATTACTTAAACGGTTAAGTAAATTATTTCAGGGTAAATACCCATAACTGGGGTTATTCAGCGCATATTTACAGATAGCTGCCGGAGGGGTAGGGGTTACCTGAATATTATGTGTGTTTTACACATAGTAAACTGTTACTGTTCCTCTATCGGCCTGATTGTATACGATTTAGATGCTTGCCGGATTCGAAAAAACCGGTCAACCCGCCTATATTGTAGTAAATCAATAACTTTCATTCCCTTACTGCACATACAGTAAGTTTTTTTTGCCAAAAAATGATTGCTTAATGAATCGATTACAAACTGCTGACTACATTGTTTTCTTTATCTATTTTATCGTTATTTCCGCTTACGGGTATTATGTGTACCAGCGGAAACGTACTGCGAGTACAAGTTCTACAGAGTTCTTCCTCGCAGAGGGTTCGCTTACCTGGTGGGCCATCGGTGCATCGTTGATCGCTTCTAATATTTCTGCGGAGCATTTTATCGGGATGTCGGGTTCGGGTTTTGCATTGGGCCTGGCCATCTCAACCTATGAGTGGATGGCAGCTGCCACCTTGATCGTTGTAGCAGTATTTATCATTCCTGTGTACCTCAAGAACAGGATCTTTACCATGCCCCAGTTCTTATCCAAACGCTATAACGATAAAGTGAGTACCATCATGGCGGTATTCTGGCTGCTGGTATATGTGTTTGTAAACCTCACTTCGATCATTTACCTGGGGGCATTGGCTATTTCATCGATCTCCAATATCAGTTTTGAATGGAGTATTGTGGGCCTGAGTTTATTTTCCGTGATTGTAACCCTCGGAGGTATGAAAGTGATCGGCTATACGGATGTGATACAGGTTTTTGTATTGATAGCCGGAGGATTGGTAACAACCTATCTCGCCATATCCTTGCTGTCTGAGCATTTTGGATATGGTGGAAATATCCTCAAAGGCCTTGGCGTATTGCGCAGGGAAGCGCCTACGCATTTTCATATGATCTTTGACAAATCCAATAAATATTATCCCGAATTACCGGGTATCTCGGTATTGATCGGTGGGATGCTGGTAAACAACCTGGCCTATTGGGGATGCAATCAATATATTGTACAAAGAGCTTTGGGTGCAGATCTGAAGACAGCCCGTAAAGGAATTCTGTTTGCGGCTTTTCTCAAACTGCTGATCCCCGTGATCGCTGTATTACCGGGGATTGCCATGTATGTATTGCATAAGAACGGAATGTTCCAAACAGAGATGATGGATAATGGTGTGATCAAACCCGATCATGCATATCCTACCCTGATGAATCTATTGCCTGCCGGATTAAAAGGTGTGGCTTTTGCGGCCCTTACAGCCGCTATTGTTGCTTCACTGGCCGGAAAAGCAAACAGTATCTCCACTATTTTTTCACTGGATATTTATAAGAAATATTTTAACAAAGAAGCATCAGACAGAAAGCTGGTACTGATCGGCCGTTGGGCCGTGGTTGTTTCTATGCTGGTGGCTGCTATCGTAACACCTGCTTTGCGTTCGCTGGACCAGGCTTATCAGTTCATACAGGAATATGTGGGATTTATTTCTCCGGGTGTACTGGCTATCTTCCTGCTGGGATTCTTCTGGAAAAAAACAACCGCCAATGCAGCCATGGCAGGTGCTTTGCTCACCATTCCGATCTCTACGGTGTTGAAATTTTTGCCAACCTGGACAAACGGGGCGTTCCCGGATTATCCTTTTCTTGACAGGATGGAGATCGATTTCGTATTGATCATGGTTACTATGATCCTGATGAGTTTATGGAAACCAAAAAAAGAGAACGATACCCATGTGATCGAAGTAGATACGTCTATGTTCCGTGTATCAACCGGGTTTGTGATCGGTTCCATCATCATCTGCGGGATCCTGGCTGCCTTATATACTGTATTCTGGTAGGCGCTGGGGCTGTACGGATACCCTTGTATCGCTGTACTGAATGCTCTGGCATGGAATTGTATCAATACGAAAAGATGTTTACTTAATCGGTTAAGTAAATAAATATGACCGATTTGTCTGTTCCGTATGTTAAAAACTTCATTTTAGTAGAGCCATTAATTTTCTAACAAAACCCAGCTGCTTGCCATGTCCATGAAGAATGCCAATCCTTCAGAAGAGATCAACAACCCTTTATCCAGTCTTGACGAATGGGAACAGGATGTATTGGACCGTTATCCGGATCCTACTTCCATCGCCCAGAATAAGGGCACCGAAGAATTCAGGAATTACGTAGAACCGCCCAGGGATACCGTAAAAGAATTCTACCGTCTGAACCATACTTACCAGACCTACGATTATGTGATGCAGAAAAAAGCGGATTTTCTCCGTTTCAATAAAAAAGAAATGCCGATCTGGAAGGCTTTTGACTTCCTGAATGAACTGGTAGATGATTCTGATCCTGATACCGATCTTGACCAGATGCAGCATCTTTTACAAACATCAGAAGCCATCCGTAATGATGGTCATCCCGACTGGATGGTATTGGTGGGACTGATACATGATATGGGAAAAGTGCTGTGTTTGTTTGGCGAACCTCAATGGGGTGTGGTAGGCGATACCTTCCCCGTAGGTTGTGCGTATTCTGATAAGATTGTATTCCCTGAATTTTTTGCGGCCAATCCCGATTATACCGATAAAGTGTACAGCACCAAATATGGTGTGTATGAGCCCAATTGCGGGCTCGATAAGGTACATATGTCGTGGGGGCACGATGAATATGTATACCATATGATGAAGGACCACATCCCCGAAGGTGGTCTGTATATGTTGCGTTATCATTCCTTTTATGCGCAGCATAGGGAACATGCGTATGATCACCTGATGAACGATCACGACCGTGAGATGTTCAAATGGGTGAAGCTGTTCAATCCCTATGATCTCTATTCAAAAAATCCCAACCAGAAAAGTTGGGAGGAGTTAAAACCTTATTACCAGGAGCTGGTGGCGAAATACCTGCCGGCCACTTTGAAGTTTTAATGAACAGAAGGATCAGTTGTTAATAGTATAGTAATATTCGATTAACAGTAGAAAAGTATTCCCCGGGTACTTTTGCATTTTGAGAAAATAAATGACCAGAAAAAACGGATAGGGGCATCCCTGTCCTTTGTGTAACCAAAACCAAACATGCCAAATGAGTAAATTTTTTCTCCCTCAACGTTTCGTGAAACTGGCTTTCGCTGCAACGTTGGCCAGCATTTGTGTTTTCTCTTCGGAAAATGCATTTGCGGGTAAAATTCCCGGCTCCGCTACCGTAAACGCCCCGGAGCAAACGATTACCGGAACGATCAAAGAATCCGGTAATGGCCGTCCTTTAGCCGGTGCCGCAGTAAGTGTAAAAGGCGGCAGCAAAAGTACCGTAACCGATGCGAAAGGTGCTTTCAGCATTGCTGTACCAGACAGTAAAGCAGTTCTGGTGATCAGTTATGTGGGTTTTGAAACACAGGAAGTTGCAGTAGGAAAAGGCAACCTGGTGATCTCATTATTATCCAGTTCAGCGGAACTGAACCAGGTAGTGGTGGTAGGTTATGGTACGCAGCGTAAAAAAGATGTGACCGGTTCGGTTAAGACCGTAAAGAGTGAGTCTTTTAACAAAGGTATCATCAACTCGCCTCAGCAGCTTCTGCAGGGTAAGGTATCCGGTGTGAATGTAACTTCTGTAAGCGGCGAACCCGGAGCAATCCAGGGTATCACTATCAGGGGGCCGGGCGGTGTAAGAACAGGAAATACACCTTTGTTTGTAGTAGATGGATTGCCTTTGGATAATGCGGCTACCAGCGGCGTTGGCGACCCATTGAATTTTCTGAACCCATCCGATATTGAATCGATAGATGTGCTGAAAGATGCATCAGGTACCGCCATCTACGGATCGCGTGGTGCGAATGGTGTGATCTTCATCACTACTAAAAAAGGAAAAGCAGGTGTTGCTTCAGTAAATTTTTCTTCAAGTGTTGGCTTCTCTACGATTGCAAGAAAATTGCCTGTATTAACGGCATCAGAGTTTATCACAGAAGTTCCGAAACTGGGTGGTACACTGGATAATGGCGGAGCAACTACAGACTGGCAGGACCAGATCACCCGTAACGCCTTATCTCAAAACTATAACCTGAGCATGAGTGGTGGTGCAGAGAAACTGACTTACTATGCATCATTTGGTATGCAGAAGCAGGAAGGGATCATCAAAGCCAATTCGCTCGACAGGTATACCGGAAGGATCAATGTAACCCAAAGGCTTTGGGAGGATAAACTGATCATTGATGCGAACCTTAGTTATGGTGCCACCAACAACAAACGTCCGCCTATCACAGGTATGATTGGTGATGCCATCACCAATAACCCTACGTATGCGGCAACAGATGCCAGTGGTAAATACATAGGTTATACTGCATTCAATAATCCTTTGCTGAATATAGACCTCGACAAAGAGATCACCAACGTGAACCGATTATTGGGAAGCATCACTACTACCTTGAAACTTGCGAAAGGGCTGAGTTATAAATTTAATTTCGGTATCGATAACTCAACTTCAACCCGTGATGTGGAAGCTTTGCCAAGTGCCGTACCGGTACGTTTGGGAAGACTGGATACCTATAATGGGCTGAACAGGAATACCCTGGTAGAGAACTACCTTACGTATAACTGGTCGAAAGGCCTGCACAATGTATCCGCATTGGCCGGTCATTCATGGCAGGAAGTGTTTATACAGACAAGAAATTACAGTATCAGCAATTTCCCGATCTCGCAGATCGATCCGATCTATAATCCGGGTACGGGAACACAGCTCACACTGGCTGATAACAGGCCGGGTGGAAGCGCAATTGTAAATGAACTGCAGTCGTTCTTCGGACGGGTTACCTACGCTTACGACAGCAAATATTTACTGACCGTTAATTTCAGGTCTGATGGATCTACGAAATTCGGAGGTAATAATAAATACGGTTATTTCCCTTCTTTCTCAGCAGCATGGAAGATCTCTGATGAGGCTTTCATGAAGAACTCTATTTTCAACAACCTGAAATTAAGAGCGGGTTACGGTGTTACCGGAAACCAGGAGATCAAACCCAAATCAACACAGGCATTATTTAACGTAACAACCGGTAGCGGTTATCCGCTGGCAGCAACAGGATCGTATCCTTCCGGTATTACTTATGTAAGGTTTGCCAACCCCGATCTTCAGTGGGAAACATCTAAGCAAACAGATTTAGGTCTTGATTTCAGTTTGTTCAAAGGTGAATTGACAGGTACGATCGATGTCTTCCAGAAACAATCCAGCAATATCCTTTTGGAAGTAGTTCCTTTTGATCCGGTTTCTCCTATCGCGTTAACGTATAAGAACGTGCCCAATATGAAGATCACCAATAAGGGCCTTGAGCTTGAACTGGAGTATCGCCATAAAACAAAAAGCGGTATCAGCTATAATCTGGGTACCAACTTTACTTTCCTGAAGAATAATGTTGAAAATTCACCCTATTCTATTCTTGCATCCGGATCTGCACAGGGGTCGGGCCTGACAGGTTCAACGGTTAACGGTTACATCAACGGACAACCGATCGGTACTTTCTTCCTGAAAGAATTTACCGGCTTTAACGCAGCAGGTATCAGTACATTTACTGACCTGGATGGCGATGGTGTGATCACTGATAAAGACAGGGTATCTGCCGGATCGGCACTTCCGAATATGATCTATAGCTTTTATGGCGGATTAGGTTATAAAGGATTTGATTTCAACATTAACTTTAACGGTGTATCTGGAAATAAAGTGTACGATAACACTGCCAACTCTAACAACTACAAGCTTAAATTATCAAAGAATGTAAATGTTACCAGGGAAGCACTTGCTTATGCAGCCGAGTCAGTAAACAATTCAGCTCCTGTAAGCACAAGGTATTTGTATGATGGAGCTTTTCTCCGTCTGAACAACCTTGCCATTGGGTATACTTTCAATACCGGTAAAATGGGTGATTTTGGTAAATACGTAAAAGCGATGCGTTTATCTGTAACCGGCCAAAACCTTTTTGTATCCACGAAATACAAAGGCTTCGATCCCGAAGTGAATACAGACAGAAACATCAGCGAGGTTACTTCCTATGGACTTGACTACCTGAGTTATCCAAAAGCAAGGACATTTATCATCGGTTTAAATATTTCATTTTAAAATAATTGAACATGTCAAAGAGAATAATTAACCTGCTGTTGCTTGTTGTGAGTATCGCAATACTCGACAGCTGTACAAAACTTACCGAAAAGGTACTCGATGAAACTTCGGCGGCCGGTCTTACTGAAAAGCAGATCGCCGACGGGTTCATCGCACCTACGTATGCAAAGCTGGAAGACATCTTTATGCATACTAACTATTTTTCCTTACAGGAAATTTCAACCGATGAAGCCATCCTTCCTTACCGTGGCGGTACCGACTGGGGTGATAACGGCATCTATATGCAGTTGCACAAACATGAAAATGTAAGCTCTGATGCCAACGTAAGAAATACCTGGAACAATATCCTGCAGGGAATCTCCAGAGGTGTGACTGCGGTAAATGGTTTGAAAGGAAGCAAAGACCCGAGTGCCGTAAAATACAGTGCAGAAGCAAGAGGGATGATCGCTTATTATAATTTGCTTTCCCTGGATCTTTGGGGTGTAGCATTTAAAAAAGACGATCCTTTGGTAAACTCAACCATCCTGAAAGGAAAAGATGCGATCGATTACATCAAATCAGAATTGCAGGCGATAGAACCCGTACTGGATAATACCACAGGGCCCGGCCGTCTTACACAGGCAGCTGTGCAGGGATTACTGGCACGTGTTTACCTGAACTATGGTGTGTACACCAATATTTATGGCCCAGCCAGTTTTGCGGCAGCTGATATGGCCAAAGTGGTTGAATATTGCGACAA
Organism: uncultured Chitinophagaceae bacterium; assembly: GCA_966076165.1. Lineage (GTDB taxonomy): Bacteria > Bacteroidota > Bacteroidia > Chitinophagales > Chitinophagaceae > Sediminibacterium. Next base: position 4,282 of record CBHRAM010000026.1, on the reverse strand, counting down.
GATCATCAACAGCGGAGCCTTTACATTGTCACCCAACTATTTCGCCATGTTTGATGATGCCAACCACACCAACAAAGAGTTGATCTTCGCGGTTGACCAGCGTGCTGATCTTGCGGGGCATAACAGGATGGCTTATTTCTCTATCTCAGGCGACCAGTTCCCGCTGCCTGCTTACACAGGTGCCAACGGAACAGATGGTCCGGGTATTACACCTGATTTTTACCGCTCATGGGTGAATGCTTATCCGGTAGACCCTGCCCTTGCAGATCCACGGTTTTATAAAGAAAATTTATCGATCTATTCAAACCCCGGCGATTCCTGTGTGGACGCAGCTGCTTTTAATATTAATCGCGGTATCTTAAGGGGACAACAGTATGGATTGATCAGAAAGAACGGTGTTTTCCTGAAATGTGCGAGTGGAAAAATGCTGGTAGGAAAACTGTTTTACGATACCCGCAGCAAGCCAACCAAACCGGTTGAGTTTACAGAAGCTATCGACTTTACAACAGCAGGAAGTGATTACAATACCGGTTACCGTGTAGAGAAATATGAATTCAGTAAAACATCTGTAAGCGGAAGAAATTTTGGTGAACACGATATTGTGATCTTACGCCTCGCTGATATATACCTGATGCGCGCAGAAGCCAATCTCAGGGCTTCCACTACTACCTCTGCTACACCACTGGCAGACGTGAACAAAGTAAGGCTGGCGCGTACAGCCAGCTCTGTTGTGGCTACGCCGCTTACTTCCATCACACTGGATAACCTGTTCCGTGAAAGAGGGTTTGAGTTTTATTGGGAGTGCCAGCGTCGTACAGATATGATCCGTTTTGGAAAATATGAAGGCTCATGGACTGAGAAAAACAGCACGGATGTAAAGAAAAGATTATTCCCTATTCCGCAAACCGCGATCGATGCTACATCTATCGAAACCGGTTATCTGGTGCAGAACCAGGGATATTAAATAGGTAAGTTTGGTTTTAAATTGGTAGTAAAAACAATCGTCAACTCCGGGGCCTGAAAACCCCGGAGTTTTTTTATTATCTTAGGTGCGATGAAAAATAATGCGGGGGTGCATATGCTCCTTGCTGATCTTGCTAATAACAGCTTCGATAAGTTGTTGATCCACTAAGCAGCCTTTATGAAAACGATTACCCCACTTTGGATACTCTTGCTTTTTTCCCTTCATTCATCTGCCCAGCAAAAAAGTTCATTTAAAACATGGGCGTCAACTCCACCCATGGGCTGGAACAGTTGGGATTGTTATGGCCCTACCGTAGAAGAGCATGAAGTAAAAGCCAATGCCGATTATATGGCCAGCCATCTGAAAAAATTTGGCTGGGAGTATGTAGTTGTGGATATCCGCTGGTTTGTTGAAAATGATAAGGCAGGCGGCTATAACCAAAAAGACCCACGATATGTAATAGATGAATATGGGAGATACCAGCCCGCTGTAAACCGTTTTCCATCGGCAAAAGACGGAACAGGGTTTAAATCACTGGCTGATTATATTCACAAAAAAGGTTTGAAATTCGGGATCCATATTATGCGGGGAGTTCCCAAAATGGCAGTAGAAAGAAAATTGCCGGTAAAAGGAACCAGGGGTATTACCGCAGACCAGATCTTCTCCACAGAACATTTATGCAAATGGCTGAATGATAACTATACCATTGAACGCAGTAAGCCGGGTTCACAGGAATATTATAACTCCCTTTTCGAATTATATGCCCAGTGGGGTGTTGATTTTGTAAAAGTAGATGATCTCTCCGCGCCTTTCTATCATTCCGATGAAATTGAAATGATCCGCAAAGCCATAGACAATTGCGGGCGCCCGATCGTGTTCAGCACATCACCGGGGCCAACACCCGTTGCAGATGCTGAACACATAAGCCAACAGGCCAATATGTGGCGGATGGTGAATGATGTGTGGGATACCTGGCCCCATATCTTTCACCTGTTTGAAGTTTGCAGACAATGGTATCCTTTTATCAATTCCGGAACCTGGCCTGATTGTGACATGATCCCATTGGGTAGGCTTTCCATCAGAGGTGAAGTAGGCCAGAACCGCATGACCCGTTTAAACACTGCAGAGCAATACACACTGATGACCTTGTTTACTATATTCCGTTCTCCTTTGTTCTTTGGTGGAGACCTTCCGGGCAATGATGCTTTTACCCTTTCACTGCTAACCAATAAAGAAGTGATAAAGATGCATCAGGAAAGCTCCGATACCTGGCTGATTTATCAACAGGATGGACAGGTTGCTATTACATCAAAGAATAAAAAAAGCGGAGAAACTTATCTGGCATTGTTTAATATTTCAGATAAACCATCTCTGGAACTGAAAGTAGATCTCGCGGATCTTGGTTTACATGGAAAAGTAACTATCAATAATATGTGGACCGGAAAGAAACTTGGGATCTTTCAGGAATCTTTTTTTCAAAACCTCCCGGCTCATGCATCCGGACTTTTTAAGATCACCCGGTAATGGGGGAGAAGAAATACGATAATGGATGAAATAATTTGATCCCTTTCAGAAATATAACAAAAGTATAGTCATGAAAAAATTGCTGTCAGCAGTCATTGGTTTTCTGCCTTTAGGATTATCTGCACAATCCGATCTCAAACTATGGTATCAGCAACCCGCAGAAGTATGGACCGAAGCTTTACCCGTTGGTAACGGCCGTATAGGGGCCATGGTATTTGGAAGGGTGGGTGAAGAACTGATACAACTGAATGAAGCGACACTCTGGAGTGGCGGCCCTGTGAAAAAAAATCTTAACCCCGGGGCGTTTGACTATCTCGCCAAAGCAAGAGCTGCTTTATCACGCGAGCAATATGATTCTGCCAATATGCTGGTAAAACAGATGCAGGGTAGTTTTTCGGAAAGTTTTTTACCTATGGGTGATATTCTGATCAAACAGATCACCGGTGGGCAGACTCCATCTGCCTATTATCGTGACCTGAATATCCAGGATGCGGTTGCCACAACAAAGTTTACGGCAGAAAATGTTTCGTATACACGTGAAGTATTTGTTTCGGCACCGGCACAGGTGATTGTGATCAGGCTAACGGCTAACAAAGCCCAACAACTCAACCTGTTTATTTCAAGCCGTAGCTTGTTGCAGCATCATAATGAAGTGGGTGCGAAAGATGAGTTAAGAGTGATAGGGAAAGCACCCGCACACGCTGACCCATCGTATCATTCAGGCCCCATTCCTATTATTTATGAAGATGTGAACGGATGTAACGGAATGCGTTTTGAATACATCATTAAAGCCAATACCAAGGATGGAACGGTTGTTACGGATACATCCGGGATCCGAATCAACAATGCAACGGAAGTATTGCTGATGGTATCTGCCGCCACCAGTTTTAATGGATTTGATAAGTGTCCGGATAAAGAAGGAAAAGATGAAAAAGCGATCGTAAGATCCAATCTTTCAAAAGCCTTACAAAAAACGTATACTACTTTATTGAAAGAACACCTTTCGGATTTTCATAGATATTTTAACAGGGTATCACTTTCATTAAATGATCAGGCTACCAATAAAAGATCATCAATTCCTACCGATACCCGGTTGGAGAATTATGCAAAATCAACGGACCCCGGACTGGAAGCTTTGTATTTTCAATACGGCCGGTATCTGTTGATCTCCTCATCCCGAACCAAAGATGCACCTGCTAACCTGCAGGGGATCTGGAATAAAGAATTGCAACCACCATGGAGCAGCAACTATACCAGTAATATTAATGTAGAGATGAATTACTGGCCGGTAGAATCCACCAATCTCTCAGAGTTTCACCAGCCTTTGCTTGATCTGATCAAACACTTATCCGTAACAGGAGCTGAAACAGCGAAAACCTATTATCATGCCAACGGCTGGGTGGTACATCACAACACAGATATATGGGCCATGAGTAACCCGGTAGGTGATTTTGGAAAGGGGAGTCCCACCTGGGCCAATTGGTACATGGGTGGCAACTGGTTAAGCAGGCATATCTGGGAACATTACAGTTATACAGTTGATAAGGCATTTTTAAAAGAAGCTTATCCCATTATGAAAGAAGCGGCTTTATTTACCTTGGATTGGTTGGTGAAAGACAAGGATGGTTATCTCATTACATCGCCTTCTACTTCCCCGGAAAATAATTTTTATTATGATGGCACAAAAAAAGGAGATGTATCTGTAGCCACTACCATGGATATGGGTATTATCAGAGACCTTTTTACCAATGTTATTACGGCTTCTTCCATACTGAATACCGATGAAGCTTTCAG
>CBHRAM010000025.1:0-18550 GCA_966076165.1 uncultured Chitinophagaceae bacterium | reverse complement strand
CAAATCTCCACATGGATGTGATGTTGACCCTACCGGTGAATACATTGTAGGCAGTGGTAAACTGGCTGCCCTGATCCCCGTATTCAGCTTTGATAAAATTCAGAAAGCCATTGCCGATAAAGCATTTGAAGGTGAATACGATGGAATCCCTGTGATCAAATATGAAGCTGCCTTATATGGTGAAGTGAAAAAACCGGGCCTAGGTCCACTACATACTGAGTTTGATGGTAAGGGTAACGCCATTACCTCCTTCTTTGTATCCTCTGAGATCGTTAAATGGAATATCAAAGACCTGAAAGTGCTTGACAGGGCCCCTACCTATTATTCAGTTGGCCACCTGTGTATCCCCGGTGGAGATACCAAAAAGCCCAATGCCAAATACGTGATCGCGTATAACAAAATTACCAAAGATCGTTACCTACCTACAGGACCTGAACTGGCGCAGAGTGCACAGTTATATGATATCAGTGGCGATAAGATGCAGTTGATCCTTGATTTCCCAACCATTGGCGAACCGCACTATGCACAGGCAGTTGCAGCTGATGTGATCAGGAAGAACTCGGTTAAATTCTTCAAGATAGACGAGAACAAAAATAAATATGTTGCCAAAGGTGAGGGTGAGACCAAAGTGGTAAGAGAAGGTAATAAGGTGCATGTGTATATGACGGCTATCCGTTCACACTTCTCTCCGGATAATATTGAAGGTGTAAAAATGGGCGATGAAGTGTATTTCCATGTAACCAATCTTGAGCAGGACTGGGATGTGCCGCATGGTTTTGCAGTGAAAGGTGCGTTGAATGCCGAATTACTGATCATGCCGGGTGAAACACAAACACTGAAATGGGTACCGGACAGAGTAGGTATGTTCCCTATTTATTGTACTGATTTCTGTAGTGCATTGCACCAGGAAATGTCAGGATATGTACGGGTATCACCTGCGGGAAGCAGTGTACCTATCACTTACAGTCTGGGTACTAACCTGCCAAAGACAGAAGGAGAACTTAAAAAATAATATAACCGGAACCTTAGGGTTTATGGTTACTTGCCGGCCTGGAGCCACAGGCGATCCGCCATAGTGCGTTTCGGGCCGGCTTTTTTTGGATACGACGCTGGTTTCACTTTTTAATATGCTATCATGAATACTTTAAAGATCACATCAAGGGTACTTCTGTTTCTCTGTGGTATTTCGCTGGTGGCCGTTCTGTTTGTTCCCATGTGGCGGATAGAACTGAATGCACCGCAATACCCGGAAGGCCTGATGTTGATGATCTATGCAAACAGGCTGGGTGGTAATGTTGATATCATCAATGGCCTGAACCATTATATCGGGATGAAAACATTGCATGAAAAAGATTTTGTTGAATTTTCTGTCCTGCCCGGGATCATACTATTTTTTAGCCTGGCATTTGCAGTGGTCGCCCTGGTGGGCAAACGTAAATGGATGAATGTATTGCTGGGCTTGTTTGTAAGTTTTGGCGTAATTGCCATGATCGATTTCTGGAGATGGGAATACCAGTACGGGCATGACCTTAACCCGGAAGCGGCTATTAAAATACCCGGTATGGCTTACCAGCCACCACTGATCGGGTTTAAGCAATTACTCAATTTTGGGGCTTATTCGGTACCCGATATCGGTGGATGGATCTTTGTGGGTGTGGGCGCTATTCTTTTACTGCTGGTTGTGCTGGAAGGAAGACGTTCCCGTAAATTTTTACTTGCAAGCACAAGCACTAAACTATTACTTCCTTTTTTCTTACTGCTTTCTTTCAGCAGCTGCAGCTCCGGGCCTGAAGCGATCAAACTGGGGCGTGACAATTGCTATTTCTGTAAGATGACGATCAGCGATAACCGCTTTGGCGCAGAACTGGTCACTAAAAAAGGGAAGGCTTATAAATTTGATGATACACATTGCCTGTTATCCTTTTTGCAAACGAAAAGCGTTGAACAGAAAGAGATCGCTGACCTGTACTTTACCGACTTCTCAGGTGCGCATGCACTTGTCAATGCCAATAAGGCCTTATTGCTCAAAAGCGAACTGTTTCAAAGTCCCATGAATGGCCACCTGGCTGCATTCAGTGTAGAAGACAGTATGAAAAAAATGGCTGCACAATACCAGGCCACCTTGGTTACCTGGGATCAAATAAACAAATGAAACGAGCTACACTTATAGTATTTTTTCTTACAGCTTTTATTGGGCTAAGGGCCAATACATGGCAGGTAGGCAATAACCGGAAGCTAACATCGGTAACGGCGGCAGTGAATGCGGCGCGTGCAGGTGATACCATCCTGGTCTATGCCGGAACCTATCATGAAAAAAACCTGGTGATCAGTAAGCGACTGGTGCTGAAAGGTGTTGGTTATCCGGTACTGGATGGAGAAAAAAAATACGAAGTGATCTCCATCAAAGCGGATGGAGTAGTGGTTGATGGCTTCCGCATTGTTCATTCAGGGGTATCCAGTATGGAGGATATTGGCGGGATCAAGATCTATGACCGGAGGGATGTAGTGATACAGAATAATATACTGGAAGACACTTTCTTCGGGATCTATACCCAATATGGGAAGAACTGTACCATACAGAACAACCGGTTAACGGCATATAGCCTGGAAGAGCAACAAAGTGCCAATGGCATTCATTGCTGGAAGAGCGATAGTATGCATATTATCGGCAATACCATAACCGGCCACCGTGATGGGATCTATTTTGAATTTGTGACCAACTCAGTGATCACAAGAAATGTATCTTTTAAAAATCTTCGTTACGGGTTACATTTTATGTTTTCGCATAGTGATACCTATGTGGCCAACCGGTTCAACAATAACGGGGCAGGGGTATCGGTGATGTATTCGCATAAAGTGAGAATGTACAATAACATATTTGAGGAGAACTGGGGCGATGGCGCGTATGGGTTATTACTGAAAGAAATTTCAGACAGTTATATTGAAGGAAACCGTTTTGTAAAAAATACCAGCGGTATTTATATGGAGGGCGCCAGCCGGATACACATGCAGAAGAACCAGTTTGAAAATAATGGATGGGGTTTAAAGATCCAGGCAAGCTGTATGGATATTGAAGTGACAAAGAATAATTTCATCGGGAATACATTTGATGTGGGCACCAATGGCAGCCTGGTGCTGAATACATTTGATAATAACTACTGGGATAAATATGACGGATATGATCTGAACAAGGATAAGGTAGGGGATATTCCCTATCGGCCGGTAAGCATGTATTCCATGATCGTGGAGAAGAATCCGCCGGCCATGTTGCTGTTCAGAAGTTTTATTACCACGTTGCTGGATAAAACGGAGAAAGTGATACCCAGTCTTACACCGGAAGGTTTAAAAGATAACCGGCCGATGATGAAAAAACTATTTTGAAAATAAACAGCTGAAGTGTGCGACGCAAGAGGTGATGCCATAGGATACATCAGCCGGTAAAAAATAAATTATGATCATTGCCAGTAATGTTTCAAAACAATTCGGAAAGCTGAAAGCTTTGGATAATGTTTCTGTTACCTGTAACAAGGGAGAGTGCATTGCATTGATCGGGCCAAACGGAAGCGGCAAGACCACACTGATCAAAAGTATCCTGGGTATGGTGGTGCCAGACAGCGGGTTTATTACGTTTAACGGTAATAATATTCTGCACGATTGGCAATACCGCACACAGATCGGTTATATGCCGCAGATAGGGCGGTACCCGGATAATATGAGTATTGGCGATGTATTGGATATGATGAAAGATATCAGGGGGCATAAAGGTAAAATGGATGAGGACCTGATCCATTCTTTTGGACTGAAGAACCTGCTGCATAAACGTATGCGTACCTTATCCGGTGGAACGCGTCAAAAAGTAAGTGCCTCACTGGCGTTCTTATTTGATCCGGAAGTATTGATACTGGATGAACCTACAGCGGGATTGGATCCGGTAGCTTCAGAGATCCTGAAAGAGAAGATTATTTCACAAAAAAAACTCGGCAAGCTGATATTGGTTACCTCACACGTGTTAAGTGAACTGGATGACCTCGTAACACAGGTGATCTATATGCAGGATGGACTCCTGCAGTTTCATAAGACCATTGAAGAACTCCGGGTAGATACAGGAGAGGAAAAATTAGCGAAAGCCATTGCCAATGTTATGATAAAAGCCCAACCATGAAAAAGATCATCAAATATGTAATGACGGATATCCTGCGTAACAGGATCGTATTGGTGTATACACTTTTCCTGCTGGTTACTTCGTTCAGTGTATTCAGTCTGGAAGATAATAACAGTAAGGGTTTGCTGAGCCTGCTGAATATTATTCTGCTGATCGTTCCGCTGGTGAGTATTATTTTTTCAACCATCTATGTATATAACAGTGCAGAGTTCATGGAATTACTGGTAAGCCAGCCATTAAAACGCCGTACTATCTGGTTAAGCCTGTTTACCGGTTTGGGTGGGTCCTTGTCTGTTGCTTTTTTTATCGGAGCAGGGATTCCCGTTTTGATTTACCAGCCGAATGAGATCGGGTTGATGATGATCGGTGTGGGTATTTTACTCAGTATCATTTTTGTAGCGGTGGCCATGCTGGCTGCTGTACAAACAAGGGATAAGGCGAAAGGCATTGGGGTGGCTATTTTGCTCTGGTTGTATTTTTCTATTTTGTTTGATGGCCTGGTATTGTTCCTGCTGTTTCAGTTTGCGGACTATCCGCTGGAGAAAGCCATGATCGGAGTCAGTGCCCTGAACCCGATCGATCTTTCGCGTATACTGATCCTGTTGCACATGGATGTGTCGGCAATGATGGGTTATACCGGGGCGATCTTCAAAGATTTTTTTGGAACCACTCTGGGGGTAATGATCTCTTTTGCCGTGTTATTGTTATGGGGTGTTGTGCCGGTTTGGCTGGCTACCCGAAAATTCAACCGTAAAGACCTTTAAAGAATCGTATGAAAAGACATGAAGCCTTAGTACCCCTGTCGCGCGATCATCATACCGCATTGATCCTTGCAAAACTGATCCAGAGAGGAGCTCCTGCTTATAAGGGGCTTCCAGCGGACCTCGCAGGGAAAGCGGCTTATGCCGGAAAATTGTATCATGATGAGCTCATCGATCATTTTCTGGCAGAAGAAAAAATGATGATTGAAAAGACAAGGGGTATCAATGAGAAGATCGATAGCTTATCCGATGAGATCATCCATGAACACAGGGAGCTAAGGCTATTGTTTGAATTATTGCCCGTTACAGAAAAACTGGAAGAACACCTGGATACCCTTGGGTATGCACTTGAAAAACATATCCGGAAAGAAGAACGTGAGCTGTTTCCATTGATACAGGAAAGCTGTGATGAAACGTTACTGGCAGAGATTGCCCAATTGTTGACCCATTAAAACCTATGTGTATGAAGAAGGATATTGAGAACAGGGGAGATATAGAACGGTTGGTTATTGCCTTCTATGAAGCCGTGAAAAAAGACGATGAGATCGGTTTTATCTTCAGTGATATCGTAAAAATGAACTGGGAGAAACATATCCCGGTGTTTTGCGATTTCTGGGAGAATGCACTTTTTTATACCGGCGGTTATAGCGGAAACCCCATGAACCTGCATAAACACCTGCATTATATACGTCCGCTCGATCACAAACATTTTGCCCAATGGGTGAAACTTTTTGTGCATACGGTTGATCAATTGTTCAAGGGCGAGAAGGCAAAACTGGCCAAACAAAAAGCAGAAGGCATCGCATCGGTGATGGAATCCAAAATACTGGAATACCGAAAAGAACAGCAATTGTAAGGGTGGAATAAAAAAGCACGGATAAGAATATCCATGCTTTCATTTCAACGTAAACAAAACCCTCAAACAAGTAATCTTTATTTCTTAGGGGCAGGTGGTAATAATACACCATCAATCACATGAATGATCCCGTTGGATGCAGGTATCGTAGCCACGATCGTAGCTGTACCGTTCAACATGATCTTGCCATCTTTTTTGCTAACCGTGATATCTCCTCCGTTTACCTGGTTCAATACCTGACCATCCTGTAAGGCTTCTGCTTTAAACACACCTACCGAAACATGGTATTGTAATATATCTGCCAGATCGTTTTTCTTTTCCGGTTTTAATAAACCATCAACAGTACCCGCCGGTAATTTGTCGAATGCCGCATTGGTAGGGGCAAACACAGTAAAGGGGCCGGCATTGCTGAGTGCATCTACCAGCTCCGCAGCTTTTACAGCCGCAACAAGAGTGGTATGGTCTTTACTGCCACTGGCTACCTGTACCACATTCTTCTGAGAAACATCATCCTGAACGCCGGATTGTCCTGCAGTTTTTTCCGCAGAAACGGTTGCTGAAGCTGAGCCTGATTCGGGTTTGTTTTCACAACTCTGTAAGAAGCAAAAGCAACAGCCCGCAAAAACGATGAATAGCTTTTTCATAATAGCATTGTTAGGTTAATAAATAGGTAAACAAATGTATCCTACTTATTATGTAGAGTTTGTGATTTGAATCATAAAAGCACAGGTGTGGGAAATAAAAAAGAGAAAGCAATTGCTTTCTCTTTTTTATCAGAATAAAACCGGTTCTGTATTAATTACCATCTTCCGGGGTAATATCTTCTATTCTTGAAGAAGGGCCCTCATTCGATGGTGCAACATAGATCGTCTGGTGGTAGAATTTGGTGGAAGGTTTTACCTCATTCAGTTTTTCATTGAAAATGGCGAGGTAATTATTGTCCTTATTGTTTTTGTTGAAAACATCTTTCAACTGGGCGAACAGGTCGGAAGAGCTGGACTCAAAAACGGATGTTTCCAGGCTCAGCAATTTGATATTCGCTTCCACAAACTGGTTCATCTCGGTATTGATGATGGTACAATGGATATTTCCTTTTACAATGGAATCCTTGCAAAGATTAACGCGCAAACTGTACACGGACCCTTCAAATTCACCCTCTACTTTAATATCATTACAGATGATCACACCACGGATGATACCTGTGGGGGTGATATGAATGGTTTTCTTGCTGTAAAGAACCCCGTTGAAATTACCATCAAGGATGATATCATTCTCTGAATCCAGTACACCCGAAATATTGGTGGAGCTGGTAATGAAAAGTTGCTTTTCATCCTGTGAACTTTGACTCGAAAATGCCGAATTCGGATCGTGCAGTAATTGTTCCCTGAACTTGTTCATGTGTGATAATTTATATTACGGCGAAAAGTTAATATTTTTCGTCTATAAATCGGTGGCAAATGATTAAATTTTTATGATTTTTCGCTTCAGGAACCGTGTTTTTTCAAAAAACGTTCAATATTGGTTATATTGAAGCCTAATCCTATCCAAAAACCACTATGCTATTTAAAAAAACAGAAGCACCTACTGAAATGTTACCTGCCGTGCAGGTGGTTTCCGGTGGGGTTTATTTTGGGATCATCAAAACCGGGTCTCCCATCAGGATCGAAGGTGATTTCAAAGGCATTATCTTTTGTACCAATAAAGTGATCATCGACAAGAAAGCTTCGGTGAATGGCGATATTCTTTGTCATGATATTGTGATCGGTGGTATGATCGAAGGAAATGTGATCTGTAAAAATAAATGCTCATTAAATGAAGAAGCCATTGTGAACGGGGTGGTACGTACTGCTAAGTTCGAAAATGGTGAAAACAGCTCTGTAACAGGGCCCGTGTACGTGAATAAAGACAATGTGAATATTGATGTAGATGAGTATTATGAACTTTTCAATAAAAAAGAAACCCTAGAAAAGATCAAGGCCGAATATTTCTCCCTCCCACAGAAGCTGATCCTGATCACGTAATTCATTACGGATTGACGGATTACTGATTAGCAGATTTTTTTATTACATACTAAATACATTCGGGATGGATGAGTTCATGGAAACACCTATGGAGCAACAGGAGGAATTACTGTCGTTAGACCTGATGGCAAGGGAGCAATTGGGCGAAGCTGCGCGATGGGCTCGTTTTCTGGCCATTATGGGATTTATCGCCTGCGGTATTATGGTTGTAGCAGGGGTCATGATTGCTATTGTCTATTCTTTTGTGAACCGGATACAAACAAGGTACACGTATACGGGGAGGGCCATTAATACGGTAAACAGAAGCGGAATGATCGGGGTCACGTATATTATTATGGCGGTTCTGATGTTCTTTAGTTGTCTATACCTGTTCCGTTTTGCGAATAAAATGAGGTCCGGTTTGCATGAACAAAGCCGTGACGAAATACATGAATCCTTTCTGAACCTGAAAAAGCTCTTCAAATACAATGGAATACTAACGATCGTTCTGGTTGCATTTTATACGGTGATACTTTTTGCAGCCATGATCGCCTTCCTGAATCGTTAGCAGGACCAACAACGGCCTATTTATAAACCGGTGGTTTTTTAATTGATAACCATTCCGCCTTATTAATCAGAAAAGGATATTTTTGCATCTCTATCCAAAAATCATCAAAGGCGATCAATGAAGGAGCAGCTGGAGCAACTATCCCGGGAACTAGAAGGTGATCTGTATCTCGATAATACCATCCGTACTTTATATGCAACGGATGCTTCTGCTTACCGTGAAATGCCTTTGGCTGTTGCCATTCCGAAATCAAAGGAAGATATTCTTACCCTGATCCGGTTTGCAAAAGCACAGAAAACTTCTTTGATCCCCAGAACGGCAGGTACTTCTTTGGCAGGGCAGGTGGTAGGTAAGGGCATCATTGTAGATGTGTCCAAACATTTTACACAGATCCTGGAACTGAATGCAGCAGAGAAATGGGTACGTGTACAACCCGGTGTGATCAGGGATGAGTTGAATATGTTCCTCAAGCCACATGGCTTATTGTTCGGGCCCGAAACCTCTACTGCAAACAGGGCCATGATCGGCGGGATGGTGGGTAATAATTCCTGCGGCTCCAATTCGGTTGTGTACAGAAGTACACGCGAACATTTGCTGGAAGTAACCGCTTTGTTGAGCGATGGGACAGAAGCCGTGTTTCATGCTTTATCCAATGAGGATTTTCATGCCAAATGTGAACTGAACACACTGGAAGGCGCGATCTATAAAAATGTGCGAAGCCTGTTAAGTAATTATGATAACCAGGTAGAGATCAAAAAAGAATTTCCCAAAGCTTCTGTGGAAAGAAGGAATACGGGTTATGCGATTGACCTGTTGGTGGATACCGCACCCTTTGATGCAGCCGGGCCGGAATTCAATTTCTGCTCACTCATTGCCGGTTCAGAAGGAACTCTGGCATTTATTACAGAGATCAAACTGAACCTGGTTCCCTTACCACCAAAAGTAAACGGGCTGTTATGTGTGCATTTTAACTCCATTGATGAATCGCTCAGGGCCAACCTGATCGGGTTGAAATATCATCCGCGGGCCAGTGAATTGATCGATCACTATATATTAGAATGTACCAAGGGCAATATTGAGCAAAGCAAGAACCGTTTTTTTGTACAGGGCGATCCCGGTGCCATATTAGTTATAGAATTTGCAGCGGAAACCCGGGAAGCTATATTGGCCATTACTGAAAAAGTGGAAGCGGAGATGCGTGCTGCAGGACTGGGGTATCATTTTCCTGTACTGTTTGGTGAGGATACCAAGAAAATATGGACACTCCGTAAAGCCGGACTGGGCCTGTTGGGTAACCTACCCGGTGATGAAAAAGCGGTACCGGTAATTGAAGATACTGCCGTAGATGTGAATGATCTTCCTGCCTATATCCGTGAGTTCAATGAAATATTGACTAAGCGAGGATTGCATTCTGTGCATTACGCACATGCGGGATCAGGTGAGATCCATTTGCGCCCCATTATCAATTTAAAAACAGTAGAAGGAAACCGTTTATTCAGAACCATCGCAGAAGATGTGGCCACGCTGGTAAAAAAATACCAGGGTTCTTTAAGCGGCGAACATGGAGATGGCAGATTGCGTGGAGAATTTATCCGCCAGATGGTAGGAGAGAAGAATTACCGCTTATTACAGGAAGTGAAACGTAGCTGGGATCCTGAAAATATTTTCAATCCCAACAAGATCGTGGATACACCGCCGATGAATACGATGCTGCGGTATGAACCCGGACAATTCACACCTGAGTTCAAAACTGTTTTCCGTTTTCATCAGCAGGATATTTTACAGCATGCCGAGCAGTGTAATGGTTCGGGCGATTGCAGAAAAACACATTTGTCAGGCGGAACCATGTGCCCTTCTTTCATGGCTACGCGGGATGAAAAAGACACCACAAGGGCAAGGGCCAATATTTTACGTGAGTTCTTGACACATTCCGATAAGCTCAACCGTTTTGATCACAAAGAGATCTATGAAGTGATGGATCTTTGTTTGAGTTGTAAAGCCTGTAAATCGGAATGTCCGTCCAATGTAGATATGGCCAAACTGAAAGCCGAATTCCTGCAACAGTATTATGATACCAATGGAGTTCCTTTCCGTTCCCGTTTGATCGCTAATTTTTCTGCATCGGCTAAATTGGGTTCTCTGATGCCTTCGGTCTATAATTTCTTTGTTACGAATGCAGTAACAGGAAACCTGATCAAATTTTTATCCGGCTTTGCGATCAAAAGGTCAATGCCCAAACTGTCAGATACAACTCTATTGAGTTGGTATAAGAAACACCAAAAAGAAATTGCCAAACAAGGGAATAGAAAAGTTTACCTGTTCTGTGATGAATTCACCAATTACAATGATGCAGCTATCGGACAAAAAGCCATTCTGCTTTTAGAGAAACTGGGTTATGAAGTAGTGATTCCCCAACATATAGAAAGCGGCCGTGCATGGCTTTCCAAGGGATTGATCCGTAAGGGGCAAAAGATCGCCAATCAGAATATTGCTTTGTTAAGTCCGTTGATCACTACGGAAACTCCTTTGATT
Organism: uncultured Chitinophagaceae bacterium; assembly: GCA_966076165.1. Classification (GTDB taxonomy): domain Bacteria; phylum Bacteroidota; class Bacteroidia; order Chitinophagales; family Chitinophagaceae; genus Sediminibacterium. The sequence goes on along the minus strand of CBHRAM010000025.1, from coordinate 7,671 downwards.
GGGGTTGAGCCCTCTGCGATCCTTACATTCCGCGATGAATATCCTGACCTGGCATCTGATAAACAGTTGGAAGCGGCAAAGACCTTATCTAAAAACGTTTTTCTGGTTGATGAGTTCATCGCCAACGAGATCAAAAAAGGCAATATCACCAAAGAATCTTTTACCAAAGAAAAAAGAGAGATCACGCTGCACGGACATTGTCAGCAGAAATCCATTTCTTCCGTAGCCAGCTCTGTATCCATACTTAGTTTACCCGAGGGCTACACCGTGACAACCATTCCTTCCGGTTGTTGCGGGATGGCGGGCTCTTTCGGCTATGAGAAAGAGCATTATGAACTTTCGATGCAGATCGGCGAGATGGTGTTATTCCCAACAGTCCGCAAACAGTCCGAACAAACTATCATTGCTGCACCGGGTACAAGTTGCCGGCACCAGATCAAAGATGGAACGGGTAAGAAAGCGCTGCATCCTGTTGAGATCCTGTATGATGCCCTTATTTAACGAACATCTGTTAGCCAACCGCTTATCCTTTTTTTCCTCATTTCATAATTTCACTACACATAAATGAATAATTATTCAGTTATGTTTGTTTGGTGAAATTGAAAGATGATAAAAAGACTGAGCAGATATTCGACGCCACGCTTTCATTGGTAAATGAAAAAGGTTTGGCCGGGGTAACCATGGGCGAGATAGCCAAAACAGCCGGAATAGCTACCGGAACACTTTATATCTATTTCAAGAATAAAGAGGAACTGATCAATAGTTTATTTGCTGAATGCAGAAAAGCATCTATTGACAGTTACTTTAAAAACTACGATGCATCCCAACCTTTTAAATCGGGTTTTAACATTGTGTGGATGAATATCCTTCAATACCGGATCCGGAATTTCGAAAAAGTGGTGTTGATGGATCAGTGTTATCATTCCCCCTTTCTTAATGAGTGTACGATCAAGATGACCAAACAATGGAAACAACCTTTGTTTAAGCTGATCGAAAGAGGAAAGGATGAAAATGTGTTCAAAGAGGCTGACACATTTGCCCTGCTCATATTTATGATTGGCAGCATTCATGAGGGTGTTAAAAATGCGCATTACAGTCAAAAACCCTTGACCAAAGCAACCATTGATGCGATGTTCAACATGTGTTGGGACGGGATGAAGAAGTGAGCCGTAATAGATTAAGCTAGTTCATATATAGTAACCAAACCGTGCCTTTGTGCCTTTGTGTGATATTTTTTGCACACAAAGGCACGGTTAGAACCGGGAAGGATACTGTTACTGCCAGATAGTTAAAATCAAAAGTTATTGAATTGATTATGAGAATACGATCATCATACATTTTATTATGCGCAGCCATCCTATACACCAGTGCTGCACTTTCTCAAACCGGTAAGGAAACTTCTCTTAAAGAAGCTACCCTGGAAGCCTGTGTGCAATATGCATTAACACATCAGCCCATTCTGCAACAATCTTTGCTGGACGAGGCCATTGTTGAAAAACAGATCCAGGGCAAACTGGCGGATTGGTACCCGCAGTTAAACCTGAATTATAACCTGCAGCATAGTTTTGAATTGCCGGTTAATTATTTTTCGGGGGGGTATATCCGTAACGGAACATTCAATACTTCCAATATTGGCCTGAATGTTACCCAGAATATCTTCAACAAAGATGTGTTGTTTGCAAGCCGCACGGCAGAAGATATCCGCAAGCAGTCCAAACAGAATACCAGTTTTAATAAGATAGACCTGGCTGTGAGTGTAAGCAAAGCCTTTTATGACGTACTGCTGACAAGACAACAGGTATCTGTTCTGAACGAAGCGGTGGTAAGACTGGAGAGAAGCCTGAAAGACGCCGTAAGCCAATACCAGAGTGGTGTGGCAGATAAAACGGATTATAAGCGGGCCACTATTGCATTGAATAATGCCAAAGCCCAACGTAAACAAACATTGGATCTGATCTCTGCGAAATTAGCTTACCTGAAACAATTGATGGGCGTTTCCGACAGTACTGCGATCCAACTGCAATACGATACTTCGCATATGGAAACAGATGCATTGGCAGACACTTCTGTCTCGATGCAATATGAGAACCGGATCGAATACAAATCCTTACAAACGCAGCAACGCCTGCAACAGGCCAATGAGAAATATTATCGCTCAGCGTTTGTACCATCGATCTCTGCATTTGGTAATTATAATATGGGATACCTGAATAACGAATTCTTTAAGACCTATAACCAGGGCTTCTCCAATTCCAATATCGGGATCCTGCTTTCATTGCCTATTTTCCAGGGAAACAAAAGAGTATTACAGGTGAGGCAGGCAGAACTGCAGACCAAAAGAGTTGATTGGGAGATGACTTTATTAAAAAGCAAGTTAAATACCCAGTATGCACAGGCATTGGCTGTGTATAAAGGGAACCTGTCCAATTACCAGTCATTAAAAGAGAATGTGGTTTTGGCAGATGATGTATACAAGACACTCGATATTCAATACCGTTCGGGTATCAAGACTTACCTGGATGTAATCATTGCAGAATCAGACCTGCGAACAGCGCAATTGAATTTTTACAACGCATTATTCCAGTTATTACAAAGCAAATTAGACGTGCAAAAAGCATTGGGCACCATTCAATATTAATACTATACAAATTCAGATATGGCAAAAACAATCACAATACATCGTTTCTTAACAGGCAGTCTTATTCTTTTAGCAGCTTGTAGTGGCCCGAAAGCTCCGGAACAAAAAGCGCCGCCACCGGTACCGGTAAGCGTTTACGAGGTGCAGAATGAATCGGCCGTTTATTTCGATAATTATCCGGCTACCATTATTGCGTTGAACCAGGTTGACCTGAAAGCACAGGTTACCGGGTATATCACCGGCATCTTTTTCACGGATGGACAACATGTGAGTAAGGGACAAAAACTATACGAGATAGATAAACAGCAATACCAGGCCAATTACGACCAGGCCGTTGCCAACCTGAATGTGGTTAAAGCCAATCTGGCCAAGGCGCAGCAGGATGCGGACAGGTATGAAACTTTATTGAAACAGGATGCGATCGCCAAACAGAAAGTGGATTATGCGATAGCTGATCTGCAAAGTGTAAAGATGCAGGTGGCAGCCGCACAGGCCAATGTGTCGAGGTTATCGAATGATCTACGTTTCTCTACGATCTATGCACCGTTTGATGGAACGATCGGGATCTCCCAGGCAAAAACAGGTACATTGGTTACGGCCAATCAGAATATCCTCAATACGGTTTCATCAGACAATCCTATGGCAGTGGATATTTCGATCGACCAGAAAGAGATCCCGCGCTTTGCCAATCTGAAAGAACATCCGGCACCGGAGAAAGATTCCATCTTCACTTTGTTATTACCCGATAATACGGTGTATGCAAAGACCGGTTTTATCAGTTTAACCGACCGTGCCGTTGATCCGCAAACAGGAACCATTAAAACAAGATTGGTATTCCCCAATAACGGGCAACTGAAAGCGGGGATGAGTACCAATATCCGTGTAAAGAATAACCATGATGGAACTTTTCTGCTTGCTCCGTATAAATCGGTACTGGAGCAGATGGGTGAATATTTTGTATTTGTTGTAGGTGATAGCAGTAAAGTGACCCAGCGAAAAATTGTATTGGGTACACGTATCAACGATAAAGTGATCGTGAAAGATGGATTAAAACCGGGAGAGAAAGTAGTAGCAGAAGGGGTACAGAAATTAAAGGATGGTACTGTAGTGAATACAGCGCCACCAAAAGCAACCAAACCATAACGAAGAAAGTATGATCGCAAATACATTTATTAAAAGGCCGGTTACCGCTATTGTTATTTCGGTGGTGATCGTTTTACTGGGCGTACTGTCAATTTTAAATTTGCCGGTAAGCCAGTATCCGGAGATCACACCACCTACGGTGCAGATCACGGGCAGCTTTACGGGTGCCGATGCACAAACGGTAGAGCAGACCGTTACCACACCCGTAGAATCGCAGGTGAACGGAACACCCGGTATGGCGTACTTACAGAGTAACAGCACCAGTGATGGAAGAACCACCATCACGGCCACACTCAAAGTGGGTACCAATGCAGATATTGCTGCACTGGATATCCAGAACAGGGTAGGGATCGCTACACCGCAATTACCGGATGATGTAAAAAGATTGGGACTGGTTACCCGTAAAAGGATCCCGAGTATCTTATTGCTGGTGGCCATGTACTCGCCCAACGGTTCGCACGGTGTTTCCTTCCTGGATAACTATACCAATATTTTTGTAAAAGATGCCTTGCTGCGTGTACCCGGGGTAGGTGATATTTTCACCCGTGCAGATGATTTCAGTATGCGGATCTGGTTACAGGCCGATAAACTCGCACAGCTGGGGTTAACCACCAATGAAGTAGTGGCAGCATTGCAGGAACAGAATGTGCAGATTGCTGCCGGTTCTGTTGGTGCGCCTCCGCAGAACAGTGTGCAGGCATTTGAATATACAGTGTTTACCAATAGCCGTTTAAGTACCGAAGAACAGTTTGGCAATGTGATCGTACGCAGTAAACCGGCAGATGGTTCTGTGGTGCATTTGAAAGATGTGGCCCGGATCCAGTTAGGTAAATTCAGTTATGCGAGTAACTCATTTGTAGATGGAAAGCGCGGGTCTTATCTGCTGGTTTACCAGGCGCCGGGTAGCAATGCATTGGAAACAGCAAAAGGGGTAGTGGCAGCCATGGAAGCTTTGAAAAAATCTTTTCCAAAGGATATTGATTATGTCGTTCCATTTGAAACGGTATCTGTGGTAAAAGTATCCATCAGTGAAGTGATCACCACTTTGCTGGAAGCCCTTGCGCTGGTAGTGTTGGTGGTATTTCTTTTTCTGCAAAGCTGGAGAGCTACTTTGATACCGATATTAGCCATCCCGGTTTCTATCATTGGTACTTTCGCATTTTTTGTCCCCCTTGGGTTTACGATCAATACCCTGACCATGTTTGGTTTTGTACTCGCCATCGGTATTGTGGTAGATGATGCCATTGTGGTGGTGGAAGCAGTGCAGCATTATATCGATCATGAAAAATTATCTCCTAAGGAAGCTACTTCCAAAGCGATGAAAGATATTTCAGGGCCGGTAGTAGCCATCGCTTTGATATTGGCAGCCGTATTTATCCCGGTAGGCTTTATTCCCGGTATTGTAGGAAGGCTGTACCAGCAGTTTGCCATCACCATCGCCATCTCTGTTTTGATCTCGGCCTTCGTAGCATTATCCTTAACACCAGCTTTGTGTTCTTTGTTTCTGAAGCCGATGCATATTGAAAAGAAATCAACAGGAATTAACCAGTTCTTCTTCCGGTTTAATAATTGGTTCAGGCATATCACCAACCGGTACACCAATGGTGTATACCGTTCCATCAGTGTAGCGCCGTTGGTATTGGTGATGCTGGTTTGTATTATGGTGGGCACGGGCCTGTTGTTTCGTTCAAAACCTACCGGTTTCATTCCTACAGAAGATGAGGGAAGGATGTTTGTTACCTATGAACTGCCCGAAGCTTCTTCTACTACCCGAAGCCTGGAAGTGTTGAACAGTATTATGGCGGTTTTAAAAGAAACACCCGGTATTGACCACTATGCAGCTTTAGGTGGATTTAATATTATATCAGGGGCCACCAAATCCAATAGTGGTACCATCTTTTCTCAATTGAAACCATGGGACGAACGCAAGGATAAAAGTTTGCAACTGGCAGCGCTGATGGCCAATACGCAGAAAAAACTGGCGGCGATTAAAGGGGCCAATATTATTGTGACTTCTCCTCCGGCCATTCCGGGCCTCGGACAATCCGGTGGTTTTACTTTTGAACTGGAACAGCGGGAGAGTACAGATGATATCAAACAGTTTGAAAAAGTAGTGAACAATTTTTTGGCCGAAGTAAATAAGCGGCCGGAAATAGCCCGGGCCTTCTCATTCTTTACGGCCAAAACGCCCAGTTATAAAGTGGAGGTGGATAGGGAGAAATGTAAAAAACTGGGGATCTCTATTTCTGATGTATACAATACTTTGCAAACCTATCTCGGCAGCCGTTATATCAACGATTTCTCGATCTATGGAAGAAATTTCAGGGTAGTGGCGCAGGCAGATACGATGTTCCGTTCGGATATCAGTAAACTAGATCAGTATTATGTGCGGAACCAGGCAGGCACTTTATTGCCTTTGAGTACGGTGATCACGGCTTCACCGATCGAGAGTGCTCCTTTGATCTCTCACTATAACCTGTTCCGTACAGCTGAGATCAATGGTAGTCCCAAAGATGGTTATAGCAGCGGACAAGCCATCCAGGCTTTGCGCGAAGTGGCTGATAAGGTATTACCTGCCGGTTATGGATATGAGTTCTCAGGATTAAGTCTGCAGGAGATCAATGCAGGTTCAAGTACCATCTATATCTTCTCGCTCTCTATCATCTTTGTATTCCTGTTCCTTGCAGCCTTGTATGAGAGCTGGTCGGTGCCATTCTCGGTATTACTTGCGGTACCTACCGGTGCGTTTGGAGCGATACTAACTTTAACCTTGTTGCCACAGTTAACCAATAACGTGTATGCGCAGATCGGTTTGGTAACCCTGATCGGACTGGCTGCCAAGAACGCGATCCTGATTGTAGAGTTTGCGAAGGAACGGGTGGATAGCGGTATAGAAATTGTACCCGCCACCATTGCCGCAGTAAAACTCCGTTTACGCCCGATCATTATGACCTCACTGGCATTTATACTCGGGGTATTACCGCTGGCATTTGCCACGGGTGCAGGCGGTGTGGCCAGAAGCACGATCGGCTGGACAGTATTGGGAGGGATGTTAGGTGCTACCTTACTGGCCATCTTTATTGTGCCGGTATTATTTGTAACGATCACGAAACTTACGTATTCTAAAAAAGAATTACAGGAGATCAAGCATCATTTGACGGAGAAGTTGAGTGAGTAGGTGATTGATAACCAGTTTTTTAAGCCGCAGAATGGCAGATGAATTTTTATCTGTTGTTCTGCGGCTTTGCTTTGTAGGGAAGAGGGTGCATGAAAAATAATGATGAGTAATCTGATTTTCTCACAGACACATGGGAAATCCACCTATATCAAATAAGTTTTCATCGTTCAAATACCAACTTTGGGATAAACTACGTATTGTAATATCAAATGATGTTTTGTACATTTATCTTAAGCAGCAATTTTTAGAATGCCAATTACTTTTTTCCCTTGGTTGAATTATTCTTTCCATTTAATTATAAGACTTTTTTTAACTAAAAAAATAAAAAAATGGCAACAAAAAAAATGAATTCTGAAGTTTCAGAAATTGATATAATTTCTGTTGATACAACTGAGGCAAACAGTTTAATAAACACTTGTTTTGATGAAACAAATGATCACATAGTAAATGGGACGGGTAGATGCACAGTAGCTATGTGTCCGTGCACTGCTTATGTATCTGACTCAAATCATTCCGGCCGCTGCATCTGCACTCATACTGCAGCATATCATGCTTAAATGATAAATCGTTATCATAAAATGCACTAAATAGCGATTAATTCTCCGCAGGGTGTCCTCCAAAAATAAAAGTTCCTCGCCGGTGTCTCTCGGCAGAGGGTCCCGCGAATTCGGAGAACTTAACATACACTGTTTGCTAATGAAAATTTTGGAAT
>CBHRAM010000024.1:0-19829 GCA_966076165.1 uncultured Chitinophagaceae bacterium | reverse complement strand
TGCATCATTCATATACTCTCTCTACAGACTGATCACTCTTCCGTGACAAAGTTTATCAAGTCAATTACGGGCAGGCTATATACCATCTGAGCTAATTCAGATGTTCATTTATTTTAAATAATACTATTTTGTTATTCAACGAATTAAACCTCATTGAGCCAATTTTACGAGCGCTCAACACAGAGGGTTACACAACACCCACACCTATCCAGGAACAATCGATCCCTATGTTGTTAGAAGGCAGGGACCTGTTAGGCTGTGCACAAACCGGTACCGGTAAAACAGCCGCTTTTGCCATACCGATCTTGCAATTACTGCACGAAAGAAAACAGGCAGGCAGCACCAACCGTGGCATCAAAGCATTGATCTTAACACCTACCAGGGAACTGGCTATACAGATTGACGAAAGTTTTGCTGCCTATGGCCGCCATCTGAACCTGAAGCATCTGGTAATTTTTGGTGGTGTATCACAACAACCACAAACCAATGCATTACGTAATGGCGTGGATATCCTGATCGCAACACCCGGCCGTTTATTGGATCTGATCGAACAGCGTTATATCAACCTTTCTCAATTAGAGATCCTGGTATTGGATGAAGCAGACCGTATGCTCGACATGGGCTTTATACACGATGTAAAAAAGATCATCACCAAAGTGCCTGCTAAAAGACAAACGCTTTTCTTCTCAGCTACCATGCCAACGGAGATCGCAAAATTGTCAAGCACCATCTTAACCAACCCTGCCAAAGTGGAAGTAACTCCGGTTTCTTCTACCGCGGAAACCATTCAGCAGGCAATGTATTTTGTAGAGAAGGAAAACAAAAAACACCTACTGCTGCATATCCTGAAAGATAAATCCATACAAAGTGCGCTGGTGTTTACCCGTACCAAACATGGTGCAGATAAAGTAGTGAAAGACCTGGTACGCGCAGGTATTGGTGCAGAAGCCATCCATGGCAATAAATCACAGAATGCCAGGCAACGTGCTTTAACCAATTTCAAAAGCGGCCATACACGGGTATTGGTGGCAACTGATATCGCCGCAAGGGGTATTGATGTTGACAATCTCTCGCACGTGATCAATTTTGAATTACCGAATGTGCCCGAAACCTATGTACACCGTATTGGCCGTACAGGCCGTGCAGGTGCCAGCGGTATTGCTTTCTCTTTCTGTGACATGGAAGAAAAAGAGTTCTTACGCGATATTCAGAAACTGATCTCGGTTTCTGTACCGGTTGTAACCGACCATCCGTATGCAATGAGTGATACCTCGCTCAGCACCTACAAGTCTTTACCACAGAAACCCGTGCAAAGACATCGCCAGCATGCAGAAAGAAGGTCTTTCCGCGGCGGCGATCCACGTAGATATTCCGGCAATCAATCTGCCAACAGAAGCAATTAATCCGATTTATCATACAACGATACCATCCTGCAAACAACTGGATGGTATCGTTTTTTATTGCCGGCACCGGATATAAATTCATGATTATCTCCTAAAAAAAACTAATTTTCCATTCAAATCAGGAAGATGAAAAAGATGCTCATAAGCGGATTGGTAGCGGGTGTTGTGTTATCCATCCTTTCATATGGCGGGCTCTTCATTGCAGTAAACAGTAAATTGTTCAACTCCTTCTTTATCGGATACCTCAGCAATGTTTTTATCTCTAACGGATCAAGGGATGCTTTCTTTTACAGCCATGCACTCATCATCAGCCTTGCTTTATCCTGGTTCTGGGAACGTTCCAAAAAAGTATTTCATGGCCATTTTATTATACGTGGCCTCGAATTTGGCCTTGTCTATACCATTGCCGGTTTACTTCCCATTTTATGGATGACGTATAGCCAGATAGATGTATCTGAGACCATGGTATTATCCTGGCTGGGTTTCGGATTTTTTCAATCCTGCATGGCCGGAATTGTTTTTGCCAAGATGAACCCTTAGGCCTTCCCTCACAAAGGTTTGAGGTTTAACACAAACTCTACTCCCAGCTGGTCTTTTGCCTTAATGATACCACCCAGTTTACTGGGAGGGGTGAGATGAAAATCTGAGAAATTAATATTCCTTTCTCCCTTCAAATGCAGCACCTGCTGTGTATCGATCGTAAACAGATAATCTATTTCAAATCGTTTGGTTACACCGGAAAGGGTAATATCTACCACACCGGTTATACGGGCAGGTTTCTTAAAATCAGGAAAGCTGTTAACAGAAATAAACCGGATGATTAGTTTAGGATAGGTTTTAGCCTGCAGGGTTTTCCGAAGATCATTGGTCATCATCTTATTATGGCAGTCAAATGCCTCTACATCCAGTTGCAGTTTCCCGCTCATGGGTAAGATCTGTCCTTTGTCAACCTGTTTAAAACAGGTAAGCGTATCCGGAAAAGCATAGTTGATCACATCACAGGCAAAACTGTTGATATTGGTAGCGCCATTTACCCGGATATTACTGCCCGGCATCACCACCCATATAGCAGTATTGGTATCCGGCCCGGTAAAACCGAGCACCAGTAAGATCAATATTGCATAGATCGGTTTTCTTGTCATGGGTTACGGTCCGAAAATACTTTTAAAAACAATAGCCGAATGAAATTAATCCATCCGGCTATTATACACCATAAAAAAACCCGATATTTTAGAATCCAACTACTGCTTCGATCACATATCCGTTGAATTTACCACCTGCCCTGTAATCACTGCTTGGGAAATCAATATATTTCTGATTAACCAATTCTCCTTTCAGCAATACATTTTTGGTCATGAACCAACCTGCTGCAAAAGCAGTTCTGCGAACACTTACATCAGCGGCAAAACCTTGCAGCCTGGCGGTTGCATTGTTATATCTCATACCCACAAAGAAGTTTTCTGCTTTTCCAAAACGGTAAACTCCATCAACAGCAAACTGGCTGGCTTTCCTGTCGTCTACTTCAGTTTTGGTACGTCCTTTAGAACCTTCATAAGTTCCGAAGAATTCAAAACCATAAGCTTTTACAAAAGCATTGATCATAGTAGCGCTGATCTTTTTGCTGAAGCCGGGGTTAAACCTGCCAGAGAAAGCAACAGCAGTAGAAGCTGGTAATGCACCGATAACACCTTTTTCCATCACATTCTGATAGTTAGAACCGGTACGGTCGCCACCATACAGTGTTAAACCGCTTCCGGCATTACTGTAATTGGTATAGTAGCTGGCAGTTAAACGCACACGTACATTCTCATCCACTTTTGTATCATAGCTGCCTTTGAAATAGATAGAAGGGTTTCTGCGTACATTACCATCCTGTGCAGTTGCAATCGCAGAATCGATACTTCCTTTGATCATACCATTGGTAACACCCATCATTCCTAACCAGCCATTTTTCTGAACATATACTTCACCACCGATCTCTGTAGCAAATTCATCAATGATATAGTTATCCATGAATGGATTGTAGAGTGTTTGACCACCATCAGACCTGCGGAAGTGCTGGTCGCCATAGTTCACTTCAAAGTGACCGATCTTAACAGTGGTAATTTTCATCAGGTTATCCCAGAATTCCCCTTTGAAAGGAACTTTATCAAATTGGATATAACCACCTTTCACCCATGTTTCATTGTGGTGACGGGCAGATAAATAACTGGTCACATTTAATTTGATACCATCGGCGAGCTGCACATCCATGAATAAGTTGGCCTGTGATGTCATAAAGCCATTATCAATAGGATATAAACGGTTGGCACCGGTTCCGGTATTGTTAAGCGCTCCCGGATTTTCGTGTTTCAGGTTCTGGAATTGCTGCGTAAAACCAGCACCCCATCTGATCTTTAATCCATCAAACTTAACAGTATCTGCTTTTGAAGTTTCAAATTTGTTGATACCGGTTTGATCGTAAGGACGGAAATTAGAAATTTTAGGTTGTTGTGCATTCAGGGCAACAGGTAAAAGCCCAAGCAGAAGAACCGCTGTGTTGATTGTAAACCTGTTCATAAGCATTTTCATAATTAAGAAATTTATACGGGTAAATAGATAGTGTTTGATAAATAATTTTATTACTTGTTAAGACTCAGATCAAATTTTAAAGTCACATCATTGCCTGTTTTAATGGTACCCAGCATAAAAGTGGGTGGTGCCATGCTGAACTCTTTCATGCTGATCTTTTTAGATCCCATAACTGTAATGCTCTTATCGGCATTTACTTTACAGGTAGCATCTACCTGGGCATCCAGTGTTGCACCGGCAATGGTTAGTTTACCACTTGTTTTCACCAGGAAGTCGGTTCCGTTTATGGCACTTACCGTTCCTGTAGCAGCGGTGTAACTGATAGAAGGGTTTTTATCAACCTTCAATGCTTTGTAAGCATTTTTATCCATCGCATCATGTCCGCTTTTTAAAGAATTGGCAACCGTAGTAAATGATAAACCACTGATACCGGTTATGGCACCTGCTGCGTTGAAACTGAAAGTAGCTTCACAGGCACCCTGTGCAGATTTCATATCCCAGTCGTGCAGTGTTGATGTACCGCTTACGGTTAAGTTGGTGGCTTTATTGCTGTATTTCACCTGTGCAAATGCACCTGTGATCAGTAACATACTGATTCCTAAGAGGAGGATTTTTTTCAGTTCGATTACGTTTAGAGTTTTCATAAAAAAGGTTTTATTAAATGTTCGACTATTAATGTTTACGCTTTGATTTCACGATGCAAACTTAGACCCGCGTACAAAACTGAAATATGATTTGCATCAAATAATAATATGATAGATATCATGCATGAAAAAAGAAAATGAGGATAGAAGAATATTACAAACAGGCTATTCATCAACAAATCAATTTGTTATGATATTCTCTGCCTGATATCTTTTAGTATTCAGCTGTTTTTTACGTGCTGCAGGATTGTAACCGGATTGTCATTTTTTAATTTCAATAACCCAAAAAACATACAGATGAGGTTCCTTCACATATTGGGTATACTCTATACTACGAGGGGGAGGGATCTGTCTAATAAACGGCTTTTTTAAAAAATTAGTATCTTTTTCGAAATCCCCCCTATTTTTGCGACCCGGCCGGATCTGGATAACCAGATTACTGGCTGGCTGGTTAGAGACCGCCATTCTGTAACCTGATTCATGCGGATGTGGCGAAATTGGCAGACGTACCAGACTTAGGATCTGGCGCCGTAAGGCATGCAGGTTCGACCCCTGTCATCCGCACAAAACCATCAATAAGAAAGGTGCACAATGTGCCCCTTTCTTATTGATAGGATAACCGGGCACAAACACATGATCTGTTAAAACCATCCTTGCCCAACCAAAAAATACCCCTGGAAATCCCCATTTCTGCCTTGTTTTTGTGCATAACCCTCGTAAAATGATGAGTGTCAGTTTTTTGACTGATGAAGGTCATTTATACCCGTTGCTGCCCCCTCTACATTTGTTTCAGTTTCTGAGCCATCCCCGTGGGTCAGAAAATGACTAAACAGGGCCGATTGCCCGAAACCTATGGCTGAATTAAAATTGAAACAATTACAATACGAGTGCGCTACCTGGAAAAGGTCGCTGGGCTTTATGATGGAGGAGAATATCCGTCTGAAGAACCGGATCGCCGAGATATTGAAAGACAATTTCGATACCGGCCTGCTGGAGCATATTGAAACCTTCCAGAATAATTTTATCGACGAGGATACCCGTATGAGCTTATTAAGGGATGACGTGGCCGACCTGGAAAAACTGCTTCAGCATGAACCATTTGAAACAAAAACAGGGGCTGCCATAGAAAGCAAACTCAAAAAGATCCGGAACAATATCATGGAGGCCGAAAAGCAATTCTCCGGGCTAAAGCTGGCATTCAACAATTATCTCTCGAAAAATATGTAAGGGTATCAGTTGAGCAGGCTGGCCAGTTTTTTCCCGTCCAGGATCCTGATGGCACCATTCTGAATATCGATCATCTTCTCGCTTTTAAAATCACTCAGCGTTCTGATCAACGATTCCGTTGCCGTACCCGCAATGGTAGCAAGGCTTTCACGGCTGATATCAATCACAAAAGATTCGTCGCCGTTCTGGTATTTTTGCTGGAGTTTAACAATGGCTTCGGCCACTTTCTTCCGCAGCGAATTATAGGCAAGACCCAATAACTGGTTCTCTTTCTCCGAAATATTTTTGGCCAGTAACCGGATAAATTTTTGTGCTACTTCTTTATTATTATTGACCAGCTCTTCAAAATCTTCCTTGGGTATAATGGCCAGTTCTGTGTCTTCCAGCGCCTCGGCAGAATCTTTATAAACACCCCCTTCCAGCAAAGCGATATACCCGATAAAATCTCCGGGCACATAGATATCCGTAGCCAGTTCCTTACCATCGTCATTGGTGCGATAGGTCTTTACTTTCCCTTTAATAATATAGTATAACCGGATCGGGTGGTTACCCTCTGAATAGACCGTCTGTTTTTTCTTAAGCAGGTTGGTGTTACGCCCTTCTGCAAAGGTTTGGAGCACATTCTTTCCGAAAGAAGCTTCGAGCAGGTTATCCAGGCCTTCCAATCCGGGTGCCAGGTCTTTTTTCAGCAAGGCCAGTTTTTTTAAACGGCTGTCAACCGCATTCAGCAGTTCTGTTCCATCAAACGGCTTGGTGATATAATCATCCGCCCCCAGCTCCATTCCTTTTCTGAAATCGCTTCTTTCTGTTTTGGCTGTGAGAAAAATAAAGGGGGTATTCTTGATCGTGTCATTCTTATGTATGGCATGCAAAACACCATATCCATCCAGTACGGGCATCATGATATCACAGATGATCAGGTCGGGTTTATGCTCAAGCGCTTTCTCTACCCCTATTTTTCCGTTCTCTGCAGTGATCACTTCATAATTAGATAACTCCAGTATCTCAGCGGTATTATTCCGGATATCATCGTTATCCTCGATCAGCAAAATTTTTTGCATTATCAGCGTGTTTTGTGTTAAAAGTAATGATAAACTCGGTACCACAATCCAGCTCACTCTTACAGGCAACGGTACCGTTCATTAATTCGGCGTATTTGGAAACAATATGCAGACCCAGCCCCGTTCCCTGGATATTTCCGGCATTGGTAGCCCGGAAGAACCGCTCCATCAGGTGTTTCTGGTCTTCTTTGGAAATACCAATCCCCTGGTCTTTTACCGAAAGCTTTACATGATCTTTTTCCCACAGGGTTTTAATTTCTATTACCCCACCCTCCGGCGAAAACTTACTGGCATTGGAGATCAGGTTCATGATAATATGTTTTACCAGCGAACCGTCGAGCTCAACATGTGTAGGGCCTTCGTGATGGTAAACAATTTTCTGGTCTTTTTTCAGGTTGTTCTTTATCTCTTCTGTAATGGCAGTAACCAGTTCCTGTATGTTAAACTGTGTGATCCTTACCTGTATCTTTCCTTCTTCAATTTTTCCCACACTCAGAAAATCATTCAGGATATCGGTGAGCATATTTACAGATGAAAAGATCCTTTGCAGGTGCTTGCTACGCTTAGGCTGGTCATCCGTACTGGTGTATTTTTCGATCAGGTAAGCAGATGAGAGTACGGTACTGAGTGGTGTCCGGAACTCATGCGAAGCCATGGATACAAACCTCGACTTCAATTCACTCAGTTCTTTTTCTTTTTCGAGTGCTTTCCGCAGGTCTTCCTCTGCACGTTTTCTTTCAGAGATATCATGGGCGATACTCAGAAAGCCGGTGATCTCCCCGGCACTGTCTTTTACTGTTGTAATGGTCAGCGAAGCCACAAAAACAGTTCCGTCTTTCCTTGTGTAGGTATATTCTTCTTCCTCATAAATATTGCGTCTCGATTTTTCTACCAGCACTGCAAAATCATCATCGATAGTAACTCCATATTCCTCAAGCAATTCTTTTCTTTTTTGCTCAATCTCATCTTTATCATGAAACAATACCGGGCTTTGTTTATCGATCATGTCCGTATCCGGGTAACCCAGGCTCAGTGATGCCTGCGGGTTAAAAAGCTTAATGATTCCCTGCTCATCCGTTGCAATGATCATCACGCCCGCATTATCCAGTAAGGCTTTCTGATAGGCCAATACATCTTCCAGAACATCTCTGGATACTTCCAGTTGGCGAAGGGTTTCTTTGAGATCTTTTGTACGCTGTTCTACCGTAGCTTCCAGGTCGATATTCAGCTTTTCAATCTCGGCTTCTGCTTTTTTGCGGATAGAAATATCACTGATAAAAGCGATGGCGTTCATCTCGCCGTCATTCTGATAATTACCCAGGCTCACTTCCACCGGAAATTCAGTACCGTCTTTTTTTGTTGCAAAAAGATCCATCCCCACCCCCATTGGCCGGCTTCTGGGATTATGCATATACGAGTCCCTGTGGGCACCATGATTATGATGATAACGCATGGGGATCAGCAGTTCGATCGGCTTGCCAATCAATTCTTCTGTAGTATACCCGAAGAGTTTAAGGGCAAAGGGGTTGACCGATTGAATAATGCCCTTACTGTTCACCACCACAATTCCCATAGAAGCGTGATTGAATAACGCTTCAAAACGAAACCCGTCGTTTACACTGTTTGCTGTGAGATGGTGCATGGCTAAATTTAGGTAAAAAAACCTATTCTCCGATTTGCGGGCGAAGATAACGCTTAGTTAAATATTATACCACATAAGTAACTGATATACAACATTCATTTATCATTTTTCCGAACTATTTCCCTTATATAGGGCCTGATTTTGGGTTCATCAGCGTATAAAAGATTCTGTTATGCCCGTTTAGGGTAATCCCTTACCTTTGCAGCCCAAATTTTAAGATTAAAATAAACCATCATGGCGTCTGTTACCAGAGAGAACATTGGACTATTGAACGACAAATTAACCGTTCAGTTGAGTAAAGAAGATTACTATAGCGGTTTTGAACAGAGTTTAAAAAAATATGCCAAAACGGCTAATATCCCCGGTTTCCGTAAGGGTATGGTGCCTGCGGGTCTGGTTAAGAAAATGTACGGACAAGGCGTTTTCAGCGATGAGATCCTCCGTAAAGTAGAAGCAGAACTGAATGCTTACCTGAACCAGGAAAAACTGGAAATATTTGCCCAGCCCCTGCCATTGGAAAATGATGCAAGGACCCTGGACATGAATAATCCTACCGAGTATTCTTTCGCATTTGAAGTGGGCCTGAAACCTGAGTTTACCGTAGATGCCAAAAGCATTAAAGTTACCCGTTACAATGTAACCGTAACCGATGAAATGGTACAGGAAGAAGTAGAGCGCCTACAGATCCGCAACGGTAAAATGACCGAGCCTGAAGCAGTAACCGGTGATGATAATGTATTGAATGTAAAATTCATTGAAACCGATGCTCAGGGTAATGAGATCGAAGGTGGTATCAACAAGGACAATTCTTTACTCGTAAAATATTTTTCCGAAGGGTTCCGCAAGAATTTCATCGGCAAGAAAAATGAGGATACGGTTCAGATCCAGTTAAGCAAAGCCTTTGACGAGAAAGAAAATGAAGCGGTATTGGCGGACCTGGGTTTGACCAAAGAAGATGCCGACAAATATTTCAAACTGCTGATCACAAAAGTTGGTTTGGTGGAGAAAGCCGAATTGAATGAAGCATTC
Source organism: uncultured Chitinophagaceae bacterium (assembly GCA_966076165.1). Classification (GTDB taxonomy): domain Bacteria; phylum Bacteroidota; class Bacteroidia; order Chitinophagales; family Chitinophagaceae; genus Sediminibacterium. The sequence continues at coordinate 10,252 of CBHRAM010000024.1, read as the reverse complement.
TTCCTCAGTGTATATCCTAACAAAGAAATCAAGACCGAAGCTGATTTCCGTAAGGAAGTAAAAGCTGAGATCGAAGGGCATTTTGCCAACCAGTCACGCAACCAGATCTTTGATCAGATCTACCATCACCTGACAGACCATACAAAAATGGATTTCCCGGAAGCCTTCCTGAAACGCTGGCTCCAGACAGGTGGCGAGCAGCCAAAAACTGCCGAAGAGGCAGAAGCCGATTACCCAGGTTTTTCTAACCAGTTAAAATGGACCCTGGTAAGCAGCAAGCTGATCGAAGAGAATAAAATCGAAGTGTTACCTGATGATATCCGTGATTTTGCCAAGCAACAATTATTCAGCTATATGGGTGGCCAGTTAGGAGCCCTGGGCGATAACCAGCAATGGGTTGACGACTATGCCAACCGTATGATGCAGGACAGGAAATTTGTGGAAGACAGCTACCACCGCATCAGTGCCGACAAGCTCTTCAACGCACTGGAAGGACAGGTAAGCGCGAAAGAAGAATCGATCAGTGCGGAAGATTTTGCAAAAAAACTGCACCATCACCACCATTAATCCCCCAGCCCCCTAAAGGGGTAGCAATGAAATAACTGCCGGGCCCTGTAGGCCCGGTTTTTTTTATCATACCACTGACAGACTCTTTCCTAACTCCCTCTCCAGGGGGCTGGGGGGTATGACTACTTGTCCGAAAAATCGATTTGCACAGTATTTGCCATTAGAATCATTCTTGAAATACCAAATCACTTATCTTCAAAGCGAAAATCATACGACATGAACCTTGGAAAAGAATTTGAACAATACGCCGTAAAACACCGTGGCATCAGCAGTGCCAGTTTGCATAATTACCAGCAGAACGGTTTTACCAATCTTACCCCCTATATCATTGAAGAAAGGCCTTTGAATGTAGCCAGCATGGATGTATTCAGCCGTTTGATGATGGACAGGATCATTTTTTTGGGAGAAGGCATTAACGATTATGTGGCCAATATTGTAACTGCACAGTTACTGTTCCTGGAAAGCACCGACAGAACACGGGATATACAGATGTATATTAATAGTCCTGGAGGAAGCGTCTATGCTGGATTGGGAATCTATGATACCATGCAGTTCATCAGTCCGGATGTGGCCACGATCTGTACCGGCATCGCCGCCAGTATGGGTCAGATCCTGTTATGTGCCGGCATACAAGGCAAGCGTACAGCATTAAAACACAGCCGCATCATGATGCACCAGCCCAGCGGCGCTATTGGCGGACAGGCTACGGATATTGAGATCACTGCCAGAGAGATCAAGAAACTGAAAGGTGAATTGTATGCGATCACGGCACACCATACCGGCAAAGACGTAGAAACGATTGCCAAAGACAGCGACCGCGATTTCTGGATGACAGCCACCGATGCAAAGGAATACGGGCTGATTGATGAAGTGTTGTTTATGAATCCGAGAAAGGAGAAGAAAAGCTAAACAGACCATAGTCCATGGACCATGGACAAAAAATTAAGACTTTAAAACAATCAAGTTATGATCAACTCAAAATACATCGTCAACCCCTACTTAATGGAAGACGAAGAAGAAAACGAACCGAAAGAAGAAAAACAGGAACCCATGGGTGGCTTTATGATGAAGAAAATGGAAAAACTTTTCTTCGAAAAAAGGGCTGTTTATTTATGGGGTGTGGTGGATGATAAATCTGCCAGGGACATTGTAACCAAACTATTACTGCTCGATGCAGATAAACCCGGTGAAGAGATCAAATTTTATATCAACAGCCCGGGTGGCGTAGTAACCAGCGGTATGGTTATTTACGATACCATGAAACTGATCCAGAGCCCGGTAAGCACTATTTGTATGGGATTGGCAGCCAGTATGGGTTCTATTTTACTGAGTGCCGGTACCAAGGGCAAGCGATTTGTGTATCCTAATGGCGAGATCATGATACACCAGCCAAGTCTTGGCGGATATTTTCAGGCTACCAGCGCCGATATTGAAATTCAGGCCAACCAGATCCGGAAAACCAAGGAACTGGGAGCCAAAATTCTGGCAGAAAATTGCGGAAAAACGGTTGACCAGATCATGGTTGATTTTGACCGTGACTACTGGATGGACGCCCAGGAAGCCGTTAATTATGGGATCGTAGATGCTGTTTTGACCAAAATCTGAGCAAAATCGGCGTTTAAACACCCTTTTTAACCCGTATTTATACCTAAAATCACCCTTTAAAGCCCGAACTGCGGTAGCTTTGCAACAATTCATTGCAAAAGCTTGTCTAATGCTATACGCTTCCGGCAATGAAATAACTTACTAAAATGGCAAAAGCATCTCAATTACATTGTTCGTTCTGTGGCCGCAACCGCGATGAGGTGAAGATCCTTATTGCCGGTCAGGATGGCCATATCTGCGAAAACTGTGTGGAACATGCCCAGGAGATCATTGCCCAGGAGCTCACCAGCAAACAGGATACCGGCGGTAACGGCAACAATTTCAAATTGAACGTACGCCGTCCGGCCGAGATCAAGAAATTCCTTGATGAATATGTGATCGGCCAGGACGATGCGAAAAAAGTATTATCCGTAGCCGTATATAACCACTATAAAAGGGTCAACAACAAACAGCAGAAAGAGGATGATGTTGAGATAGAAAAAAGCAATATCATCATGGTAGGTGAAACCGGTACGGGTAAGACCTTACTGGCCAAAACCATTGCCCGCTTATTGAATGTGCCTTTTGCGATCGTGGATGCTACGGTATTTACTGAAGCCGGTTATGTAGGCGAAGATGTGGAAAGTATGCTTACCCGTCTGTTGCAGAACTGTAACTATGACGTAACTGCTGCGGAAAGAGGTATTGTATATGTGGACGAGCTCGATAAAATTGCCCGTAAAGGCGATAACCCTTCCATTACCCGCGATGTAAGCGGCGAAGGGGTACAGCAGGGATTGTTGAAAATGCTGGAAGGAACCGAGGTACTGGTGCCCCCACAGGGTGGCCGTAAACATCCAGAACAGAAAATGATCAAGGTTGACACCAAAAATATCCTCTTCATCTGTGGAGGTGCATTTGACGGTATTGATAAAGTGATCGCCCGCAGGGTAAACACCAATGCGATCGGTTTCAGTGTAAATAAGGAAGAACAGGAACACCAGCGTAAGAACCTGCTGCAGTTCATCAATGCACAGGATCTGAAAAGCTTTGGATTGATCCCTGAACTTTTAGGGCGTTTACCGGTGATCACACACCTGAACCCATTGGATAGCGAAACCTTAAGAAGCATATTAACCGAACCTAAGAATTCACTCATCAAACAGTTTACCCGTTTGTTTGAGCTGGAAGGAATAGAACTGGTGATTGACGATGCGGTACTTGACTTTATGGTGAAGAAAGCATTGGAATATAAATTGGGGGCCAGGGGCCTGCGCAGTATCTGTGAAAGTATTCTCACCGATGCGATGTTTGAATTACCGGGCACAGATACCAAACACCTGCATATTACGCTGGATTATGCAGAACAGATGTTCAGCAAGAGCAAACTCAGTATTTTAAAAGTTGCTTAAAACAACAGTATTCAATCATTCATATATCGATCACAGAAAGCGATGGGAATAACTTCTTATCGCTTTTTTATTAGCAGCCGTTAATATTGTAATGAATTATACATTCTTTCACCCCCAAACAAAAAATATATGAACGAATTACTTGAACGCTTAATGAAAGAGGCTAAGCTTGACCAGGAACAGGCCCGCAAAGCCATAGAAACCATTGCCGGTTTTGTAAAAGAAAAATTTCCAATGCTGGGTGGTGCTGTTGACCAGATCTTTTCTGCGGGTAATAAAGAAGACTAGGGAATAATTGAATGTTGAACAAGAAATGTTGAATGAGGAAGTGCAAATACTTCGATATTCAACATTCCTTGTTCAATATTCAATATTCATCATCCTGCTATATAGGGTATGCTGATGGTGAAACTGCTCCCTTTGCCAGGTTCGCTTTCGATGGTAAGTTCACCGCCATTTTTTGCAATGAGGTCGCGGCAGAGCATAAGGCCAAAACCGCTTCCTTTCTCGTAGGAAGTTCCGGTTGTATTGTAATACTGCTTGGCGTTTACCTTTTCAATAGCTTCTCTTGACATACCGATACCGGAATCTTTTACGGTGATGTACAGCATATTGTTATCTATCCGGGAAGAAATTTCAATGATACCATTCTCATTGGTAAACTTAATGGCATTACTGATCAGGTTACGGCAAACGATCCGGATCATTTCTTTTTCGATCATGATCGAAATGCTCCTGTCGATATTATTTCTGAGTTCGATCTTTTTCTTGATCAATGGCAGGCGCTGTTCATCTTCCAGTGTTCTTACCAGGTGAAAAAGGCCCACTTTTACCTTTTCATCGCCCTGACCGTTCATCTGTCCTTTGATCCAGAACAAAAGATTATCCAGTAAGGAGGTTGTACCGATATATTGTGTTTCGAGCAATTGCAATAAACGGTCAGCCTCTTCCTGCGGTACCATTCCCTGGTTAACGAGGTTCAATACGCCTTTTGTATTTACCAAAGGTGTGCGCAGGTCGTGAGAGATGATGGAGAGGAGTTTATTCTTGGTCTTATTATCTGCTTCGAGCAAAAGGTTTTGGTGCGAGATTTCTTTGTTGAGCTGATCAAGCGATGCCGAGTTCTTTTCAATGATCTCATTCTTTTGTTTCAGTTCTTTACCAAAGAAACGCTGTCGCTGGTAGTTTACAAGGGCCAATACAGCCAGTACCGCCACAATGATCAGGATAAATGTTCCTACCGTAATTACCAGCAACTGTTCACGCTGCACGCGTTTTGCATTCTGTACCTCGCTCTCTGCCGTGGCTTTTTGTATGTCCTGGCTTTTGATCACCTCAATATAATTGAGTGCGTACTCTTTCTCATTATCGATCTGCGTACGTAAAATTTTAACCAGCGAATCCTGCCATTGAAAAGCTTTCGGTATATCCCCTTTTTCCCTGTAGACAGTGATCATTTTTGAAGCCGCTTCTTTCATCAGGTTAAAAGCCAGAATAGCATTGGCACTCTGGTAGGCTTCCTTTGCCATATTGATGGCCGCATCTGGCATATTCTGTTTGCTGTTAAGCGAAGCCAGTTGCAATTCGTTCAGCGCTTCACCATATTTATCTTTGATTGCCTCATCCTCATCCCTTGCAAGTGACTGTATATAATGCGCTTCTGCTGCCCTGAAATTATTTCGTTTTTCTTCCAGCAGGCCGAGGTTATAATTTGCTTTCTTCTCGCCATAAACATATTTAATGGAAATACTGGCAGCCAAAGCATCCCTGAAATACTGCTCTGCTTTGGGCAGATGGTTCAAAGTCAGTTCTATGGCTCCGAGACTGTTCTTAACATTCACAATATCTTCCTGACGGTTCAGCTTAATGAATACGTCAAGGGATTGATTGTATAACTGCAATGCCTCATCAGTTTTACCATCTGATGAAAGGGAAAGGGCGATCTGCTGGCCGATGAATGCAATATTGAATGTGTCATTGAGGGCCTTGAATATCTGTAAGGATTTGTAATAGGTTGATAAAGCTTTCTTATCATACCCCATCTGGTGAAAGATTCCTGCCTGGTACAGGTAATTGATGGCCAGCCCTTTCTGATATTTTGTGGTAACAGCCATTTGCTCTGCTACAAAAAGGTTCTGCAGAGCAAATGCCACCTGTGAACGTTTCTGGTTAAACGCTAATTGATTCAGTGAGTCAATTTTCGAATGCTCATCTTTTGGGGCCGGGTCGGCGGCTTTGGCACTTTCATAAAGGAAGGGTACACATAGCAGCAGAAGATATATATATAATCGGTTAGTTTTGGTCACGTAATACTTCGAATGATAGAGAAAGTTAGCTATAATAATTTAAATACCACATTAAAAAAGCCCCCTGAACAGAGGGCTTTTATTATAAGCAAGCAATCGAAAACTCAGTTGTGGAGCACTTCCCGCGAGATGACTAATTTCTGTATCTCTGAAGTTCCTTCTCCAATAGTACACAATTTTGCGTCACGATAGTACTTCTCTACCGGAAAATCTTTTGTATAGCCATATCCACCAAAGATCTGAACGGCATCATTGGCTGTTTTTACCGCTACCTCGCTGGCATAATACTTAGCCATGGCGCCTTGTTTGGTCACTTTTTCACCACGGTTTTTCAGATCGCAGGATTGCCATACCAACAGGTCGGCCGCCATGATCTCCGTGGCCATATCTGCCAGTTTAAAGCTGATCCCCTGGAAATTGGATATGGGCTGGTCAAACTGATGGCGCTCCTGCGCATACTGCAAAGCCGCTTCATAAGCACCTTTCGCAATGCCGATGGATAAGGCAGCAATAGAGATCCTTCCGCCATCCAGTATTTTCATGGCCTGGTGAAAACCCTGTCCAACTTCACCCAAACGGTTAGCATCAGGAATATGGCAGTTCTCAAATATCATTTCTGCGGTTTCGCTGGCGCGCATACCCAGTTTATTTTCTTTTTTACCTGCCGCGAAACCGGGTGTACCCTTTTCAACCACAAAAGCAGTTGCATTTCCGGGTGTACGTGGTTCGCCGGTGCGGCAGATCACAACTGCCACATCCCCACTCTTTCCGTGTGTGATCCAGCTCTTGGTACCATTTAACACCCACCCATCCTGGGTCTTAACAGCCGTGGTCTTCATATTACCTGCATCACTTCCGGTATTGGGTTCTGTTAAACCCCAGGCCCCTATCCATTCTGCCGTAGCCAGTTTGGGCAACCATTGCTTTTTCTGGGCTTCGGTTCCGAATGAAAGGATATGATTGGTGCAGAGCGAATTATGGGCAGCCACACTCAATCCGATAGAGCCACACACTTTGGATATTTCCTGTATGATGGCGTTATATTCAAAATAACCCAGTCCTGCTCCACCATATTGTTCAGGCACCAATACACCCATCATTCCCAGCTTACCCAGCTCTTTAAACAGATCTACCGGAAATACCTGGGCCTCATCCCATTCCATCACAAATGGCTTGATATATTGGCGGGCAAAATCCTTTGCCGATTGTGCCACTTGTGCGGTTAATTCTGTTTGTTCAAAATTCATGTTAGCTAGGGTTAAAATAGACGGAGGCCGCCCAAAACAAGCAATCGTTATCTGGCGACCTCCTAAAAACAAACGACCGTTTGTTAGTTTGTGACGCAAAAGTATAGGATTTATCGAAACGACAAAATTTGATTTTTTAAGTATGTGTTTTTATTAACCCTACCAAAGGCCAGTCTCCCGGGGCTAATTAACTTTCAGATTTTTGGATATACGCTGGTAAATAGAATCATTGACAAAAACGATCTTTTTCAGATCAGACACCGATACAAAAGGTCCGTATTGCCGGCGATAGACAAGAATGGAACGGGCAACTGTTTCCGGAATATTCGCCTTCGTTCTCAACTCATAGAAACCGGCAGTATTAAGATCGGTCTTAGGCGTTGTTGACGGGTCTGTTTTCAAATAAGGGTTGATGAGTGAATAGATAGAATCGTTGATACCATAAGTCTTCTTTACATCCGCTAACCCGGCAAAACCACCGATCCTTTCCCGGTATTTTATGATCCTTTCTGCCAGAAAAGAATGGATACCCGGCAGCGATTGCCACTCTTCAGCAGTGGCCGTATTGATATCGATGATCACAGGATGCTTGACCTCCTGTTTGTCTTCCTTCTTTTTAAAACCAACTATCGGAGCATCCGTTTCAGGGATCCGTGCATAAGGGATCAATTGTTCTGCCTGTTCTTTTGAGATCCCCCAGATCTTCCGGAGATCCTCCGGTGTGCGGAAACGGCCGCCCTTGTTCCGGTAATTCACTATCGTGCGGATGGTGCGTTCCGGTAAACCCAGTTTTTTCCAGCCTTCCGGGGCAAGTGTGTTTGGGTCGAATGAAAACAGTGAATGCAGAGCCGTACTTGCCGCAATTTCTGTAGATGGCAGTGAAACATCCTGCTCAGCACGATCAGAAAGTTTTGCACCGGTACTGTTTTGTGCAATAAAATCGATCAGTATTTTATTGAGCCTGGGTTTCTCCGGTTTAGCCTTGTAAAACATGGGAGCTACGATACATGCGGAGATCAGCAGCAGGAGCATGATCACAGCTACACGTTCCTTCTTACTGAAGGTGAAATACTCTTTTAAGATCCTTTTCATACATAAACATTGTACTGTTTAAATAATCAAAGGAGGTTACAAACGAACGGTCTGTCCATCAAAAGCCAGACGGATATGCGGGGGTAATTCGCGGTTTACATCTTCATGCTTTCCCAACTGGTGACTGATATGCGTAAAATATACTTCCGGCACTTCCAGCTCGATCGCCAACGCCACGGCTTCTGTCAAGGTGAAATGAGAAATATGCGATTCTCTCCGCAGGGCATTCAACACCAAAACTTTTGACCCGCGGATCTTTTCTTTTTCTGCTTCTTCAATCTTGTTGGCATCAGTGATATAAGTAAAATCACCAAACCGGTATCCATACACCGGCATCTTATGGTGCAGTACCTGTATCGGTTGTACCGGTATATCGCCTACGAAAAAAGGGCTTTCATCAATAGTGATCAGGTTCAATTCCGGCACACCCGGATATTTTGTATCTGTAAACGCATAATAAAAATCGCGGCGAACGGCTTCTTCCGTTAAAGAGTTGGCATAAATATTCATCGCCTTTTTGGAAGTAAAATTATAAGCGCGGATATCATCAAGTCCGGCCATATGATCCTTATGCGGATGTGTATAGACCACCGCATCAAGATGATTGGTATGTGTACGTAACATCTGGTAACGGAAGTCGGGTGTGGTATCCACCACCAGTGTAGTGGTTTCCGTTTGTACAAGGATACTGCTGCGCAACCGGTTATCATGCGGGTCTGTGGAACTGCATACTTCGCAGGAACAGCCGATCATGGGTACTCCTGAACTGGTACCGGTTCCTAAAAATGTTATGGTCAATGGAGGAATGATCACGGGCCAAATCTACTTTAAATTCAGATCACCCCGATTAGGTATTAACCGCAGAATTATGATTCGATCGCAGATTGTTTTACCACTTCCTCGTAGAGTTTCTGTGACTCATGGGTGAGTTTATCAAAATCGATAGGAAGCTGGGGCACGATCTCCATCAGGGTATTGATACGGCCCTCTGTATTGAGGAACTTATTCAGCACCACGATCTTTCTTGCTTCGAGCAGGCACCAGCCGCTCTGGAAAGTACCCCGCTCATAGCGAACCACATAGCCTGATTCGCCCAGTATATCTGCTAATTTATCTAAAGTGGATTGTGTGTATTTCATAACGTGAGTCGTGAATCGTCAGTCGTGAGTTAAATCTGGCCAAAGGTAACGAGTTGGCCGCCAGTCCGGAGCCCCGAAAGAAAGGAGTTATTCACATACTTTCTCACGATTCACGTCTCAGGATTCACGAGTTCTTGCTGACCATTTTAATGATCGGTACGATCATCTCCTCCAGGCTGATACCGCCATGCTGGAAAGTGTTCTTATAATAATTCACATAATGATTATAATTATTCGGGTAGCATAAGAACCCGTCTTCTTTGGCAAAAATGAAGGAAGAATTCACATTGGGCACCGGTAAACCTGCTTCTTTGGGGTCTTTGAATGCCAATACATCCCTGTTTTCATAATTCAGGTTACGGCCGTGTTTGTAGCGGAGATTGGCCGTGGTCTGTTTATCACCGATCACTTTATGCGGGGTGTTTACACGTACACTGCCGTGATCGGTGGCGAGAACAATTTTCAGGTTTTTATCCGCGATCTTTTTTAATGCCTGGTTTAGCGGGCTGTGCTCAAACCAGCTTTTGGTGATACTGCGGTAACTGGCTTCATCACTGGCCAGTTCTTTGAGTACTTCCATTTCTGTTCGGGCATGACTGAGCATATCCACAAAATTATACACGATGATATTGAGGTCGTTCTGCAACAGGTTATGGATATTGCTTACCAGTTGCTGTCCATCATGGTGATTGGTGATCTTGTTATAACTGAACCGGATATCATCTTTTTTCAAACGTTTTAACTGCGCTTTGAAGAATTCTTCTTCAAACATATTCTTGCCGCCTTCATCATCATCGTTCTTCCATTGTTGCGGAAATTGTTTTTCAATTTCTATGGGCAAGAGGCCGGCAAAAATGGCGTTGCGGCAATATTGTGTGGCGGTGGGAAGAATGGAATAAAAAGTT
>CBHRAM010000023.1:0-20027 GCA_966076165.1 uncultured Chitinophagaceae bacterium | reverse complement strand
CGCAGGGCATGAATGATTTTATCATGATCACTCTCGGTACCGGTGTAGGTAGCGGTATTGTAGCCAATGGAAAACTGATTTATGGACATGATGGCTTCGCAGGAGAACTGGGCCACACCATCATTATACCCGATGGCCGTATGCATGAAGGCACCGGTAAAAAAGGTTCGTTGGAAAGCTATGCTTCTGCCACAGGTGTAAGGGCTACCGCCATTGAATTACTGGCCAACAGCAAAACCCCCAGCCTGCTGAGAAAAGTTCCCAAAGAAGAACTGGACTCCAAAAAAGTTTACGATGCCGCCATTGAAGGTGATGAGCTGGCCAAAGAAATATTTGAATACACCGGAAAGATACTGGGTATGGCCCTTGCCAATTTTGTCATGTTCTCCAGTCCGGAAGCAATTGTTTTATTCGGTGGCTTAACCAAAGCAGGGGAACTGATCCTGAAGCCCACAAAAGAACATATGGAAGCCAACCTGATCCAGGTATTTCAGAATAAGGTAAAGATCCTGGTCAGCCATCTGAAAGAATCTGACGCAGCAATCTTGGGGGCGAGTGCGCTTGTATGGGAGCTGAAGTAGGAATTAATAATTAAAAATTAAGAATTAAAAATCAGGTATTTATACGCTATTTTGATAGAAAGGGATTTGCTAGTTTGGTAGCAGATCCTTTTTTATGAAAAAACAGAATGTCATTCTTGACAAAAGCTATCTTTTCGCTTTGCGCATTGTAAAACTGTTTCGTTATTTATCCAGCGAAAAAAAAGAATATCATCTATCCAAACAACTCATTCGTTCGGGAACATCCATTGGCGCCAATATTGAAGAAGCTGTGGGCGGCGCCTCCAGAAATGATTTTAAAGCAAAATTAGACATTGCACATAAAGAAGCCAGAGAAACCAGATTCTGGCTAAAATTACTACGAGACAGTAGTATTCTGGACCCCAAGGCAGCCAATTCAATGATCGAAGATTGTGAAGAAATCATCAGAATACTCGCCACCATCCTCAAAACACTCAAGCAAGCATAATCCTCCCCCCCAAAACAATTTTTAATTTCTAATTTTTAATTCTTAATTAAAAACACTGCGGGCACCGGCCTCTGTCCTTCCTTATCACTTGGTGTGATGGTTTGTTTTCCGTTGATGAGCAGGCAACTGCTTCCTCCTCCGTCTAAGTTGAGGGCTTCCACGCAGCCCACCTGTTTCAGCATCTGTGCTTCCTGGGCAAGTGTTGCCCCTTCTGCTTTTCCGGGGAAACGGCCTTCGATGATGAGGAAGATCAATTTACCATCTGCTGTATAACCCATGGCAGATCGGGGATGTTTATCATTGATGGCTTTGCCGGCAAATTTGATCTCTTCATTATTGGTGATCTGTATCTCCCCGTTCTGAACCAATACAGGGCCACCGCCAACCGCTGTCCGCATTTTCCATTTGCTGAAATTCCCTTTTGCCAGCATTTCTTTTTCCGTATGCTTTGCAACAGAGTCTCTAAAGTTATTGATCACTTTTTGTGTAGCATACGCATGCTTATCCGTTGAATCGGTATATAGCCAGGCCACATCTGCTTTTCTTTTTTTATCAATACCAATCGCACTTCCGTAGGCATGGCGGTACGTTAGTGTGTCTTTCCCTTTTCCGGCAAGTGTATGTAACTGGTAAGCCAAGAGGTTCCCTTCTTTGATCACCACATTCAGGTTACTGTTATGTACAAATTCAAAAAATGTGGTGTTCATTACCAACAAAGGTTGTTGTTCCTGTGCATAATATTGATCGGGTGTATATCTTTTGCCGTTGCCCACCTGTGTGGTAAAACTGAGTGCTTTATCTTTTAATTCGGCACTTACGTAATACGCGATATTGGGTTTCCCTTCGGTAAGATCCTGGGTCATGTACACATGCACCGATGCGGGCAAAGGTTGAAAAAGGGAATCTACATTTTTCCAGTTCCATTGTGCATGTACAGAAAATGTGGTGACGCAGTATACAATGATCAGTAAACAGATCTTTCTCATATGCTAAAAATAAAAAACGCCGGGCAAAGCCGACGTTTATCATTATGATTGAATCGTTATTTGTTTTTCTTCCCTCCATTTATTTTTTCCGTATCCGGGTATCACATGTTTTTCACTATGATAGGAAGAACGTACTAAAGGGCCACTCTCCACATAATCAAACCCTATCTGGTAACCTATCTCACGCAACTCCGCGAACTCATCAGGATGCACAAAGCGCTGAACGGGTAAATGTTTTTTGGTGGGTTGTAAATATTGTCCAAGTGTGAGTACATCCGTGCCCACAGCCACCAGGTCTTCCATGGTTTGTATCACTTCTTCTTTGGTTTCGCCCAGGCCCAGCATCATACCTGTTTTGGTTCGCATGCCCCCTTCTTTCAGCATCCTTAATACATCCAGGCTGCGGCGGTACTTGGCCTGTACACGCACCTGTTTGGTTAAACGCTCACAGGTTTCCATATTATGGCTTACCACATGCGGGGCGGCATTGATAATTCTTTGTACCTGGTCGGCCCTTCCCTGAAAATCTGGGATCAGGGTTTCCATCGTGGTATCGGGGTTCAGGCCTTTAACGGCTTCAATGGTATTGTACCAGATAATGGAACCTCCATCTTTCAGTTCATCACGGTCCACACTGGTAAGTACGGCATGTTTTACTTTCATCAGGTGAATGGCTTCTGCCACACGTTGCGGCTCATCCCAATCAACCGCTGCCGGCCTTCCGGTGGCCACGGCACAGAAACCGCAGCTTCGGGTACATACATTGCCGAGGATCATGAAAGTGGCGGTTCCTTCGCCCCAGCATTCGCCCATATTGGGGCAATTACCGCTTTCACAGATCGTATGGAGTTTATGGGTATCCACCAGGCCACGTACATGCTTATAGCTTTCGCCAATAGGCAGTTTTACGCGAAGCCAGTTGGGCTTTTTGAGTGGGGTATCGGTAGGTTCTATTTTGGCTACTACGGGTAATTCCTGCATGCTGAAGGGTTTGGAGTTTGGGGTTTGGAGTTTGGGGTTGAGAACTCATTTGATGCTCTCTGCCTGACTAAAAACCTCCGGGCTGCAAAAATAGCTTACTTTCTTTTACCAAAAACGAGGGCGATATAGGCGTTGAAAAAGAATTTCTTTTCCTTATTCAGGAGCAGGATAGGCATGGTTTGCGAGTAATACTCAGCATTTACGCCCACTTCCATAGCGGAAAGCACTTCATTGTAACGGCCATAATCAAAACGGAGGGCGGCCCTTGCATGGGCACCGGGTACGAATTTGATCTCGTTAAAGCCTTTACCAAAACTGCCTTTCCCGAGGATGATGGTTGGGTCGAGGAAGAGATTATCGTTATTATCGTATTTGATCTCTTCTTTCTTATTTGTGGAGGGATTTACAATCTCCAGATAATAGGGTTTCAACAAACCGGCAGAAAAACCTGCGCCATAAATAGCAGAAACCGCTACCCCATTCTTATTGCCCTTACCTCCGATAAGCGTTTGCTGGCCAAGACCCGCTTTCAGGTAATAAAAATTATTTCTTTTGCCATAGATATAACTGGAAATGATCAGGAATCCCTGCTGTGCATTCAGCGTAGGCACTTTTTCTTCTTTGGGATGTTTTCTTTCGCCTAATTCCAGCCACCATAAACTGGTTTTGTTGATGGTCTTGTATTTTCCATGTTCATAGAACATGCTCCATGCATCGGTATTGAATTTAAAACCAAATGCGCCTTGTTTCTGATAGATCAGGGCTCCTTCTTCTTCCTGTTTGATCAATTGGTTGATCTTTTCACGACGCTCCGCTTTCTTCTGCTGTTTGGTATCCGTATTGGTAGATTTTACGGTCTGCTGCGCAGAAACAAACACTGAACTCAGGATGAATGACATTAATAATAGCTTCTTCACTTCCATTTGATTTGTTACTTGTAAATTTATGGCAAAATGATACAATGACTTCACAAATTATTTATAAAGGCGAGCTCCGCACAAGTGCCACTCATATTCAAAGCGGCACCGTTATTGAAACCGATGCCCCCACCGATAACCAGGGCAAAGGAGAACGTTTTTCTCCCACCGACCTGGTAGCCGTAGCCCTCGGCACCTGCATGATCACCACCATGGGTATCAAGGCAAGGACCATGGATATCCAGCTGGACGGAACCCGCGTGGAAATCACCAAAGTGATGGTTAGCGATCCCCGTCGTATCGGTAAGATCGTTGCCCATCTTTTTTTCCCTTCCGGATTGAACCTTGATGATAAAACCAAAGAGATCCTCGAGAGAACGGCCCGTACCTGCCCTGTTGAAAGAACTTTACATCCCGATGTGGAACTGGATATGCAGTTCAACTGGTAATTGTAAGCTTAGACGTAGTTTTTGAGAATTTTGTTGCCTACGGCACAATCCAGACAACGTTTATTAACACAATATTGATTAGTGAGTTCGATCAATGCCTGCGAATCCAGCGCCGAGCGATGGGTAATGCCCATTTTTTGCCATGACGCGGTAATGCGGTTTTGCTCGGCGGGCAAGTGATATAGCCATTGGATACATCGTTCTTTATAGATGTCTTCCTTACTGTACAACCCATACGCAAACAATATCGGGATCACGGAATTGATCAGGATATTCTCTGCCATCTGTTTTCCCAGATGTTTGGGTTGCGGGGTGCTGATCTCATCAAACCGGTAATGATTGTTCCAGTAATCATTGGCCGTGACCATGAACAGGCCCATCGCTTTCTCAGCCTGTACAGATTCTTTGAGCATGGAAAAAAGATTAGATGAACAGTTTAGCAGCATAGCCAGCTGTGCCAATCGTACCGTTGGAAAAGCTGCGGGCCGCATCCGTAAGAAAGCAGGTTGTTTCGATACCGGTTGCAAACCATATTTCTTTTTCAGAAAACGGTATTCCTTCTGCAGCATCACGGGATAAGCTTCTTCATATTTACCGGAGAGCAGGTTGGCCTGTCCCAATAAAAGAGCTTCCAACTGGTGGATCTGGTTTTTATGTTTTGCGATGGTATTGATGGAAATGGTTTTTGCCACCATCTCAAATAAAACATGGTTTACCCTGATGCCGAAATTGGTGGCCAGCATCCACCAGCAAACTTCTTCCCAGTGATGGTTGGATTGCTTCAACAGTTGTAACACATGTGCCGATTTTCTTTCCAGCCTTTCTGCTGCCAGTCTTTCCTTCCAGGCCATCCATCCCAGTTCCTGTAGAGCTGGCAAAAAAGAATGACAGGGAACTACCTGCATGGTCTCCATCATTTCGCGGTAACGGTCAAGCAGGATACCCGGTATACGCGAACGCAATTCGAATGTTGGCACAGGGTTCCCTAAACGGTCATGAACAGGCTGGTCATCTTCCCAAACCACATGAAGGATGATATTACCGTAGTTGGCATCTGATGTATGATGATGTTTGAACCAATCTGAGGAACGGATATGCAATTCAATATTCCCCGCCCAGAGGGTGGTGCCAATGCGGATAATGGCTTCCGAAAAATCAGGGCCCTGATGATGGTTCAATATGCCCGGCCTGTCTATATGCAGGACTTCACCCGAAGTAGTTTGGCAATCCTGTTTTTGATAATACTGGAACTGCCAGATAAATTGTAATAATCTTTCGTTCATGGTTAACCGCTTTAGATGCGGCCAACCGAAAAATTACAAACTAAGGGGATGCGGTAAATACCTGATTTTCGTTTATAAATTTATCTTATATAGCTCCTGTAATACCCTGCTCACGGGCAGGCCCATTACATTATAAAAATCGCCCTGGATACTTTTGATACCGGTTACACCGATCCATTCCTGGATGGCATACGCACCGGCCTTATCATAAGGTTTGTATTTGTCCACGTAATATTCTATCTGTATATCACTGAGCTCATGGAAGCTCACTTCCGTTGTATCGGCAAAAGCGAACTCTTTGTTTTTGTGAAGCATCACCACCCCTGTGATCACTCTGTGAATTTTTCCTGAGAGTGACTGCAAGATCCTGATCGCATCATCACGGTCTTCCGGTTTGCCGATGATCCTTTCATCCAATACCACAATGGTATCTGCGGCAAGGATCACTTTGCCCAGCATCTCTCCGTGAAAAGCTCCCTGTACATGTTCCAGTACAGCTGTTGCTTTTTTACGGGCAATATGAACGGCTGCTTCCGCAGGAGAAAGTTCTGCGGGAAAAGTTTCATCCGTATGTTTTACGATCACTTCAAAAGGAACTTCGGCCCATTCCAGCAATAATTTTCTTCTGGGCGATTGGGATGCCAAAATAATATCCTGCATACTTATTGATTATTACAGTTAATAGATCCTGAAGAATAACATGGAAAGGATACCGGTAAACATAACGAGTTTGATCACGGTGCTCAGGCGGTGAAAATCTTCTGCTGACTGTGCTTTGAATAATTTGAACAGTATCCATACCAAAGGAAGAATGATCAGCAATAAACAATACAAGGCACTTAACCACCAGCCAAAGGGCAAGACATAGAATTGCAGTATCAGCAAAACAGATACCAGTACAATGATCCATACCGCCACAAATACCTTACTCGCATTCATACCCCAGAGAATGGGCATGGTGCGGCAGCCATATTTTCTGTCGCCATCCATATCTTCCATATCCTTGATCACTTCTCGTATCAACGATATGATAAAAGCAAAAGACGCATACAGAATCGTAAGCCTGAAAAACCGGATCTGATTGGTATCCACCTCCAGCAATGAATTGATCTTTAGCAGGTATTTTGAAAAAAAGATGATCCCGATCACCCATGCAGTGAGTAAGGAGATCAATACATTACCGATCAGTAATTGCTTTTTAAAATTGGTGGAATAGAACCAGAGCAAAATGATACTGGCCAGATTACCTAATACGAGATACCAGTATTCTGCAATAGGCAGGGCAGAAACGGTGAAGAATAGTCCGAGTAAACTCAGGATCATATGCCAGAAAATAACCCATCGCCTGCTGATGAGTTTATTCACCACCACTTTATCCGGTTTATTGATCTGGTCGATATTCAGGTCAAAATAATCATTGATGATATAACCGGCTGCTGCAATGAGCACAGAAGCCAATACCAGGAAAATGAATTGCCGGGCCTCAGCAGGGTTACCCCATGAATACCCATAAATGCGTTGATAGATGCAATACTCAAACAGGAACTGTGTTAAGATGATGAACACCAGGTTGGGCCATCTTATCAGTCTGAAAAATGCGGCTACTGTCTTCAAAATGCGTATTTAGGTTGCAAGTTACACAAGCAGGTGTAAACAGGGGTGTTAACGATTATTGTGCCCTGACAGCGGTATCCTCTCCCCAATCACCCCGTAGTTTCATAGCTTTTTCGATCACATCACGGGCACAACCTTCACCACCTTTCAAATGAGAGATATAAACAGATTTTTCTTTGATCTCCTGCACCGCATCTGCCGGGCAACAGGGCAGTCCCGCTAATTGCATCACCAGCAGATCAGGTATATCATCACCCATATAAAGAACGGAAGACCTGTCGAGTTTATGTTCCTGCATAAATTTCTGCAGAACAGCCGCTTTATCCGAAACCTGCATCCACACTTCCGTAACCCCCAGGTTCAATAACCTTTGTTTTACTTCCGGCGAATTACCCCCCGAAATGATCACCACATGATACCCCTTCTTCACAGCCAGCTGCAACGCATACCCATCCTTGATATTCATTCTTCTGGCCATCAAACCATCGGGCAATACGAATAAACTACCGTCAGTAAGAACGCCATCTACATCAAAAACAAAGGTTGTGATATGTTTGAATTTGTCGAGCAAAGGGTTTCTTGGTTTATTAGTTTACTGGTTTATTAGTTTATTGGTAGCTACTAGTAAACTAATAGACCAATAAACAGATAAACTAACTATTTCTGGTTATCTCTCCACTCATACACCCACGCACTCTGGATCATTTCCAGGTGCCCTTCGGTACTTTGTTCGCGGGTTCCTTCAAATTTGGGTATTTCGAGGATCCATTCCAACAGATCGGTAAAACGGATCCGGTAGATCTTTCCTTCTGTAAAATCATCACCAAAACGCTCATAGAGTTTCATGGCAATATCTTCGTGATCGTTCCAGTGTATGGGTGGTTCAAAATGCGACATGTGCGGGTTGGTAGTTTGAAGTTGTTAGTTTGGAGTTGTTGTTATTCACCTAAGAATTGGGTTTGGTCGGGAAGCGTAATTTCTATTTCCCCTGAGCCGGGTTGTAAAACGCACTGGCAACCCAGTCTTGAGTTGATCCTTGGGTTTACGGCACGGTCAATAAAATCTTCTTCTTTATCACCCAGTTCTTCCAGATGGTCCATGCCCTTGTCTATATAAATATGACAGGTACTGCAGGCGCAAACTGCCCCGCAATTGTGGTGAAGTTCAATATCGTTATCAAGGCAAACCTCCAGCAGGCTCTGGTCGTCACTTATATTAGTAAGGGTAACGGGTTCCAGTCCTTTCTGTTCAAATTTTATCTTAATGCTATACATACCGGTTGTTCAGTTGGGTGGCAAAAGTATCTCAGAATGCTTATTTAACCAATCGAGTTACGGAAAAGTTTGGTTTAGGGCAGCAAATACGGGGCTCAGGCGGGGAAATGATCCCGGATACTTTCTGTCATTTCCCGGTAGATCCGCTCCATTGGGGGATAGGGTTTCAGCATTTGCAGATGGGCTTCTATCGTTTGGATATCTCCACGAAAAGCGGGGCCAGCCTGCAGGGCTTTGGGATCTTCCGTCTGTATCTGCCGGGCAGTTTGTTCGATTATAGCATAAAAAGACCCGAAATCGATCTGTTCTTTTTCACAATAATCGGAAGCCAGGTGGTAAAGATGGTTACTGAAATTGGCGGTAAAAGCGGCGAGCATATGCATTTTTGCTCTTTTTTCATCATCGGCCCGGGTTACCATCGGAGAAAATTCATGCGCCAGTTTTTCAATCTCCCCGGCTACGGCGGTGGAATTTCCATCGATCACAATACTCACGGGGCCCAGCGTATCCATTGATTTACGGATCATTTTCATTGGCCAAAGCACCCCATACCGATCTGAAATATTTCGCAGGACCTCTTTTGAAACAGAACCCGCAGTATGTACCACCAGCTTGCCCGGAAGCAGCAATTGACGAGCGATCACAGGCAGAGCATCGTCTGTAACGGCCAACAGGTAAAGATCTGCTTCTTTATCAAGTTGCGAAAGATCTGTGATGGGCGTTGCTTTCAGCTTATCGGCCAACAACTTTGCATGAACCGCACTCCTGCTGAAGACCTGCACAATGGTATGCCCGTTTTGCACAAGCTGCCCTCCCAGCACCGTAGCTATATTGCCTGAACCTATGATCGTAACCTGCATATCTTTGAACTTATGAAGATGAAATTAGCACAAAGGCTCCTGATCGGCTATTATAAAACAAAGCTAAAAACCATAGGTGTTCTCTCACCCCGTAAAGCAGCAGAATCGGCTTTCCGGTTATTCTGTACCCCGTTTTCCCGAAAAAAGAAACGAAAAGAGCCCCCTGTTTTTCATAAGGCTGAAAAATTGTCCTTTGATCTGGATGGATCCGTTATCCGGGGATTCCGGTGGAAACCGGAGCACCCCAATGGCAAAACCATCCTCATCTGCCATGGGTTTAGCAGCTATGCATATAAATTTGAGAAATATATTTCTCCGCTAAAAAAAGAAGGGTTTACTGTGCTGGCCTTTGATGCCCCCGCACATGGCAACAGCGATGGTAAACTGATCAATGCCGCTATCTATAAAAAAGCCATCCTGAAAATAGAACAACAATTTGGGCCGGTGTATGGCATTATGGGGCATTCTCTCGGCGGACTGGCCGCTTCCCTGGCTTTTGAAGAGTTCAGTGATAACCAGAACAGAAAACTGGTATTGGTGGCCCCTGCCACAGAAACCCAGCGGGCACTGGATCATTTCTTTACCATTATACCGGTTGATGAAAAAGTAAAACACGCTTTTGAACAGATGCTCAGCGAAATTGCTGACCAACCCGTTAGTTATTACTCCGTTAGCCGGGTGGTAAAAAATATTTCGGCCAATGTGTTATGGATACACGATAAACACGATACGATCTGTCCGTTTGAAGATGTAAAACCTGTGATAAGCCTTAAGCTGCCGCATGTTAGGTTCCTGATCACCGAAGAGTTGGGGCATAGTAAAGTATATAAAGACAACAAAATCTGCACAGAGATCGTCCACTTTTTTAGTGGCACTCTTTCCTGATATTTTTTGTGATTTGATGGTTTCGCCTAATATTGCAGGGTAGCAACCTCCAAATTCTCCCCACCCGGGGAGCATTTTGTATAGGGTTGGGCAAAAGAAAAGTTTCAATAAAAGTTCCGTCAGACGCGGATTTAGAAGCAGTATGGCAAAAAACTTATTGATCGTTGAGTCACCGGCAAAGGCCAAAACCATAGAAAAGATTCTCGGAAGCGATTTCGAGGTCAGGAGCTGCTATGGGCATATCCGCGACCTGGAAAAGGATGATATGGGTATTGATGTAAACAATCATTACCTGCCAAGGTATAAGGTTCCGGAAGACAAAGAACGTGTGGTAAAAGAACTGAGGCAGATGGCTAAAAAAGCCGGCGAAGTATGGTTGGCATCGGATGAGGACCGTGAGGGGGAAAGTATCAGCTGGCACTTGGCTGAAGTGTTGGGACTGGATCCCAAAGTAACCAAGCGGATCGTGTTTCATGAAATTACGGCACCGGCTATTAAAGCCGCCGTGCAGAATCCGCGTACCATTAATATGGACCTGGTAAATGCACAACAGGCCAGAAGGGTGCTCGACAGGTTGGTGGGTTTTGAACTGAGCCCGGTATTATGGCGTAAGATAGGCATGCAAAGAAGTTTGAGTGCGGGCCGTGTACAGAGTGTGGCGGTAAGATTAATTGTAGAAAGAGAAAGGGAGATCAATCATTTTATTCCGGAAAGCAGTTATAAGATAGACGCGTTCTTTACTGCCGCAGATATTAATAATAAGCAGGTAACTTTTAAGGCAGAAGGCCCGTCTAAAGTAGCTACGATCGATGATGCACAATCATTCCTCGACAGCTGCAAGGGTGCCAAATATAAAGTGACCGATATATTGGTAAAACCTGCCAAACGTACACCGGCAGCGCCTTTTACCACATCTACCTTACAACAGGAAGCTTCGCGCAAACTCGGTTATGGTGTAAGCCGTACCATGTTGCTGGCGCAGAAATTATATGAAAGCGGTAAGATCACGTATATGCGTACCGACAGTATCAGTTTGAGTGATACGGCTTTATCGGATATCCGCAATCAGATCACCACTGCTTACGGACCGGAATACCACCAGCCCCGCAAATTCAAGAACAAAAATGAAAGTGCACAGGAAGCGCACGAAGCGATCCGACCCACGTACATGAGTAATTTTTCTGTGGAGGATGAAGATTCCAGAAGATTGTATGAACTGATCTGGAAAAGAACCATCGCTTCACAAATGAGTGATGCGGAATTTGAGAAGACCACAGCTAAGATCAATATCAGCACCAATAACGAAACGCTTTCTGCCAATGGGGAAGTGATGAAATTTGATGGTTTCTTAAAAGTATACCTCGAAGGAAAAGATGAGGAAGATGATGAGGATACAGAAGGTATGCTGCCACCGTTAACGGTTGGTCAGGCACTCAATTTTACGCATATGACTGCAGCGGAGAAGTTCACCCGTCCTGCAGCACGATATACAGAAGCTTCACTGGTAAAGAAACTGGAAGAACTGGGTATTGGCCGTCCTTCCACTTATGCACCTACGATTTCTACCATCATCAAAAGAAATTATGTAGAGAAGCGTGAGAAAGAAGGCATCAAAAGAGCTATGAACCTCTTACGCCTCACCAAGAATGACGCAGTAGAAAAACAGGTGATCATGGAAAATACCGGTGCAGAGAAGAATAAGCTCTTCCCTACCGATCTGGGTATTGTGGTTACGGATTTTCTGAAACAATACTTTACCAAGGTGATGGATTTTGGCTTCACCGCAAGGATAGAACAGGAATTTGATGAAATAGCCGAAGGCAAGATCAAATGGAGCAATATGATCGATGGTTTTTACAAACCCTTTCATGAAACCATTGAACACACATTAGAGAATGCGGAGCGCGCCAAGGGCGAGAGAGAGCTGGGTATAGACGAGGCCACCGGCAAGAAAGTAATCGCCCGTATGGGCCGCTATGGCCCCATGGTGCAGATCGGTGATACAGCCGATGAAACCGAGAAACCAAGATTTGCCAAACTTAACCAGGCACAGAGTATCGAGACCATTACCATGGAAGAAGCCATGCAATTATTCTCTTTACCAAGAACCCTGGGTGAATATGAAGGACAGGAATTATCCGTAAATGTGGGGCGCTTTGGCCCGTACATCAAATTAGGCGAGCAATTCATTTCCATTCCTAAAGGAGAAGACCTGCATACGATAGAACTTGAAAGGGCTATCCAGCTGATCAATGAAAAACAACTGGCTGATGCACCTATCGGATATTACAATGAGCTGCCCGTAACCAAGGGCAAGGGAAGGTTCGGGCCCTTTATCAAGTGGAACGATATGTACATCAATATTCCAAGGGCCTACAATTTTGATACCCTCTCACAAAAAGATATTGATGAACTGGTAGAGAAAAAAGTAGCCAAAGAAGCCAACCGCTTCATCAAACAATGGCCCGCCGAAAAGATCTCTATCGAGAATGGCCGTTGGGGCCCGTTCATCCGCTTCCAGAAAAAGATGCTGAAGCTTGGCAGAAAGACCGATACATCTAAATACACTCCGGAAGAACTAGTTGACATCGACATCGAGATCATCAAAAAAATGATCGAAGAACAAGTACCGAATGCATTTGCCAAGAAAACAAAAGCGGCTCCGAAGAAAGCAGCTGTTAAGAAAGCAGCTACTAAGACTGCGAAGAAAACAGCTGTGAAGAAGGCTGCGAAGAAGAAATAGTTGGGTTTGTTAAAGAAGTTAAAAGGGGTTAAAATAGTTAAAGAGGCATTTACCAATTTAACTATTTTAACCCCTTCTCCTTTTTAACCTCTTTAACCCTTTTAACTATTTTAACTTCTGCAAGTCCTAATCGTGTCTCCCCATCTCCCTCAAAAACCTCACATGCGCCACCACAGCCTTCCGCATGGTTGGGTACTCAATATATTGCAATTGGTATTCCATGCACACATTGCGAACGATCTCGCTGATGGCGGGATAGTGTACGTGTGATATTTTAGGGAACAGGTGGTGCTCGATCTGGAAATTCAATCCGCCAACCAGCCAGCTGACCAGTTTGTTGCGGGTAGCAAAATTAGCGGTGGTCTTGATCTGGTGTGCGGCAAATTCATCCGGCATACGCTGGGTTTCTATGTCCATCACCGGAAACTCGGTATGTTCTACCGTATGTGCCAACTGGAAAACAATACTCAGGATAAAACCAGCTACCAGGCTCATGACCAGGAACCCGATCACCCAATTCACGAAACCTACGGCGGCGATCGGAAGTACGATGAATACCAATGCATGGTACACTTTCACACCCCAGAATTCAATATGGTCTTTCAGTTCCATTTTCTTCAAAGGCACGCTGCCGATCTTGCGTGAGAAATATTTTTGGTAGTCGGTGAAGAAGATCCAGAACACATACAGCAACATATACAGGAACCAGAAATAGAAATGCTGAAACTTATGCATTTTGTAACGCTTTTGTGTAGGCGCCATACGCATGAGGATCCCGATCTCGATATCATCATCCACCCCGTCGATATTGGTAAAGCTGTGGTGGATCATATTATGCTTCATATTCCACATAAAGTGATTGGCACCAAGCAGGCTGATAGAAGATGCTGCAATGCGGTTCACCCATTTATTGGTGCTGAAACTGCCGTGGCTGCCATCATGCATCACGTTAAAACCGATGCCGGCTACCAGGCCTCCCATTACAATACATTCTGCAATCGCAAAATACCAGACAGGGGTCCATACAAGCAAGTGAATATATACCAGTACCAAAGCGATCACCATTACGATGGCTTTGGTAAATAATTTAGGTGTACCGGTAGAATCGATCCCACGCTCATCAAAATACTGTTGAACGCGTTTTTTTAGGTCTGTGTGAAGGGATTTAGATACAGCGGGGAATTTTGGAATGGCGAATTGTGACATAGTAATCGTTAACTTAATAAGTTGCAAAAATAGCCAATTAAGGCCTTGCACAGGTGTTAATTTTTGGCTTTTATCCCTATGGTCTGGCACTGGTTAACGTACATATAACAATATTATTATTTAGCAGGCAATCCTTGTTTCCACATTGATAGGATAACTTCCCATGGATTGGTAACTGAAATTTAATTTAGTTTGATGTGGAAATCAATGAGATAGTACCGGAAAACAGAAGATCCGGTAGCATTTCAGATCCAAATCATATGCAGGAGACCAGAGAGATCAATGCGCTGTTCACGCTTATAGACGACCCCGATGAAGAGGTTTACTCCACCGTTTCAGAAAAAATAGTGGCGTACGGGAAGAATATCATCCCTAATCTCGAGCATCTGTGGGAAACTACATTGAGCGAAGATGTACAGGAGCGGATAGAAATGATCATTCACCATCTCCATTATTCAGACCTGCATAATGACCTGGTTGAATGGCGCGACAGCGGTTACCACGATCTGTTATTCGGTGCCCTGCTTGTTTGCAAATTTCAATACCCCGATCTGCACACCACACCGGTTTTACAGGATATCGAAAAGATCCGCCGCAATGTATGGCTGGAGCTGAATAGTTTTTTGACGCCACTGGAACAGGCCAATGTATTATCGAGTATCATTTACAATTATTATAACCTCAAGGGTGTGGAAGTGAATTATGAACACCCGGATGATTTCTTCCTAAACAAAGTATTGGAAAGCAAGAAAGGTAATGCACTCACCAATGGTATTCTTTACCAGGTGATGTGTGATATGCTGGATATCAATGCCAAGATCATCAATATCCCCAAGCAATGCATCATTGCCTTCTATCATTCCGATTATGATGCTTCCACACATGTGGGACATCCGCAGGATAAGATCCATTTTTATGTGGATGCCACTACGGGACAGGCTTTCTCGCACAAAGATGTTGAGAATTATTTTGTGAGGCTTTCAGTTCCCCCTTCCCCATCTTATTTTAAGCCGCAATCGCATATGCGTATCATCCAGACCCTACTGGAAGAGACCGCTAAATGTTTTGATAGGCCTTCAAATGAGTATAAGCAGAAGGAATTATTGCAACTGGCCGGCCTGCTCGATCAATAAATTATTTGCTGAAATAATAATTGTAGGAAAAGAAATCCTCATCTTTTTTCCAGCCATTTCTTTCGTACACTTTCTGTGCACGGTAATTGTTGGTGGCGGTTTGTAATACCAACCAGCGGCTATCAGTTTGAGATCCCATTTCCTGGGCAGCTTTTAGCAAAATATCTGCAACGCCCGATCCACGGGCTTCTTCGGCTACAAAGAGATCGTTCAGCACCCAGCAACGTTTCATGCCAACAGAAGAAAACACAGGATATAACTGGGTGAACCCAACGATCTGATCATCGAGCAATGCAACAAAAATAACCGACTCGTGATTGTTGATCCGGTCTGCCAGAAACTGTTTGGCGGCAGGAAGATCTGAGGGTTGCTGATAGAAGATCCGGTACTGGTCGAAAAGAACAGCTATGGCATCAAGGTCTTCTATGGTGGCTTTGCGGATATTCATAGAAAGTATAGCCACAGGTAACACAGATTTTCACGAAAGAGACTGCGTTATCTGTGGCGTTAAAAATTAAACAAGACTTGCTTCCAGAGTAATGGCCATATTATAGGCTTTACTTACCGGGCAATTGGCTTTTGCATCAGCCGCACATTCCTGGAATTTTTCATTGGTGATACCGGGCACTTTGGCTTTTACCACCAGTGCAGAGGTAGTGATCACTCCATCTTCGAGCGAAATGGCACAACTGGTTTCCAGTTCATCAGGTGTAAAACCTGCGGCACCTAATACAAAAGTGAGCTTCATGGTAAAACAACCGGCATGCGCAGCGGCCATTAATTCTTCGGGGTTGGTACCGATACCATCGGCAAAGCGGGAGTTAAAAGAGTATTGTGTTTTGTTCAGGACTGTGCTCTGGGTGGTCAGGTTTCCGTTACCTTCTTTACCCGATCCGTTCCAAACGGCGGTTGCTGTGCGTTTCATAAGTATTTGTTTTTAGATTTGATAAAATTACGCAATCATGATCAACTGGGACGACTTTGAAAAAGTGGAGATCCGCAGCGGAACCATACTGGAAGTTAGTGATTTCCCGAAAGCCAAAAAACCGGCGTATCAACTAACCATTGATTTTGGCCCCCTGGGGATTAAGCATTCTTCCGCCCAGATCACCCATCACTACCCAAAAGAATCGCTGAAAGGCAAACAGGTAGTGGCCGTGGTGAATTTTCCTCCCAAGCAGATAGCCAACTTTTTTAGCGAATGCCTCGTATTAGGTGTGTATGATGAGAATAATCAGGTAATTTTATTGCAGCCCGACAAAACCGTAGCAAACGGGCAACGCATTGGCTAATGAGTGAACTGCACTATACATATTACGACAGCCCGATCGGCATGCTGAAAATCGGCGGCACGGAACAATATATTGGCCAACTGACTTTTGTTGACAATCCCGACCAGCTTACCTACGGAGAACCCGGTATTACCGAGGTAATGCACCAATGCACCGAACAACTGATCGAATACTTTCACGGAACCCGTAAGAGTTTTGATATCCCTGTTCACCAGGAAGGCACTGAATTTCAAACAAGGGTATGGAGTGAGTTGATGGAGATCCCTTACGGAAGAACCATCAGTTATATGGATCTGGCTAAACGCTTAGGCGACCCCAAAGTAATTCGTGCGGCAGCCAGTACCAACGGAAAAAATAATATTGCCATCATCGTACCCTGTCACCGTGTGATCGGCAGTGATAGAACCCTTACCGGCTATTCCGGCGGCCTGTGGCGCAAAAAATGGCTGTTGGGACTGGAGTTTAAGATTGCCCATGGGGTGCAGACGCTTTTTTAATATTGAATATTGAACAAGGAATATCCAATGTTGAACTGATAGGGCTGTTTTACTTCATCATTCAATATTCTTAACGTTTCGTTGTAAAATCCTACACTAACCAACCATTGAATGAAATACTTTTACAGTCATGCTGCGTGTTGGTAAGATCATATTTTTTTTAAGTTTTCTGAGCTTAATTGCTATCGAAGGATGGTCGCAGGCTTGTACTACACTGGGGCAGAATCCTTTTTCAGCATTTCCCGTATGTGGTGCAACTTCTTTTACACAATTATCTGTTCCGATTTGTGGTGTTGGCGTCTTAAAAAATAAGTGTACTGATCGTACACCTTATTCAGATAAGAACCCTTTTTGGTATAAATTCACTTGTTATTCAGCAGGCAGTCTTGGCTTCCTGATAACACCACTTGCTGCAGATGAGGATTATGATTGGCAATTATTTGACATAACGGGACACAACCCAATGGATGTCTATACTGACACCAGTTTATATGTTTCGGCAAATTGGTCAGGAAGATTTGGTCCAACCGGTACCTCTGCTACTGCAAAAAATTCTTTTGAATGCTCCTCTTCTTCGGATCCTGTTACCGGCAACCCAACTTTTAGTACTTTACCCAACCTGATTCTTGGCCATGAATACCTGTTAATGATCAGTCATTTTTCAGATACACAAAGTGGCTATACATTATCATTCCAGGGTGGGACTGCCAGTATTGTAAATCCTAATATACCAGTACTGCAAAGTGCTTTCGCCGTTTGTGATGGAACTGAGATCGTGGTAAAACTCAATAAAAAAGTAAAGTGTAAATCACTGGCAGCCGATGGTTCCGATTTTACGGTTAGTGGCCCTGTTCCCATAAGTATTGTATCAGCAACCGGTAATGGCTGCGTAAGTGGCTTTGACATGGATTCTGTAACACTAAAATTAAACAGGGTTCTTTCTCCCGGCACATACACCGTTACATCCAAAGTTGGTTCTGATGCAAACACGCTTATTGATAACTGCGACAATAACCTTGCAGTTGGATTACAGGCAAGCCTGAAATTTACTCCTTCACAACCCACACCCATGGACAGTATCAGTCCGGTGGTTTGTATTAGCGATACCTTACAATTGGTTTTCAACAAGCCCATGAACTGTAATTCCATTGCCAGTGATGGAACTGATTTTTCTATTACCGGGCCTGCCGCTGTTACCATCAAAAGTGCGGCGGGTATCTGTACCAATGGCGTGAGTACGGTTATCAGGATCATACTCACAAAACCCATTCGCGTAAACGGAACTTTTACGATCCGCTTAAAGAACGGATCTGACGGCAATACATTGATCGATGAATGTTCACAGATAACACCTGTCGGCTCTACCTTATCTTTTACTACCAAAAATATTACTACCGCTGATTTTACGGGAACAGTAGCAGGTGGTTGTAAATATGATACACTATATCTCACGCATAATGGCTACGGTGGCACTACACAATGGCAATGGAGTATCGATAGTAACCAGGTAAGTACCATTCAGAATCCAACCTTCACTTCCAAAACTTTCGGGTTTGGAGATCATACAGTACAATTAAATGTAACCAACGGTTTTTGCTCG
The DNA here is from genome assembly GCA_966076165.1 of uncultured Chitinophagaceae bacterium. Taxonomy (GTDB): domain Bacteria; phylum Bacteroidota; class Bacteroidia; order Chitinophagales; family Chitinophagaceae; genus Sediminibacterium. The sequence goes on along the minus strand of CBHRAM010000023.1, from coordinate 1,278 downwards.
GATGCAGCTTTTGGTAATTTTACTTTTGTTGATTACACTGTTAAAGCAGCATTTGCTTCTGCAGACACTTTATGTCCAACAGACACCCTGCATTTTACCGACATGAGCAGCAGCAGTGCGAGTTTCTGGAAATGGGATTTTGGAAACGGGACAAGAAGTTTTCAGCAGGTACCGGGCCCGCAATCTTATCCCCTCAATCAACGAAAGACCAATTTCCTGACCAGTCTGATCGTGGGCAATAACCTAGGCTGTACCGATACCACTTACAAATACATTACGGTACTTGCCAGCTGTTATATCGCCGTGCCTTCGGCTTTTACACCCAATGGAGATGGCTTGAATGATTATCTGTATCCGTTGAATGCCTTTGGTGCAGACAATATGATCTTCCGGGTATTTAACCGTTACGGACAGATCGTTTTTGAATCGCGCAACTGGACAAAAAAATGGGATGGCCGTGTAAATGGCACCCCCCAACCCAGCGGCACCTATGTGTGGACATATAGTTATACTGATCATGCAACAGGGCAGGCGGTGTTTTTGAAAGGCACGAGCGTGCTGATTCGGTAATTAAAAATTAGAAATTAAGAATTAAAAATTGGAGTAGTGACACCTGTTAATTTTTAATTCTTAACTTATAATTTTTAATTTCTATTTCATGTCTTCTCCCGAAAAAGTAAACGGCAACAAACTCTGTGCACCATTTATGATGTAGATCTTCCCTTCCATTCCGCCGAGGATCAAACGGATGGGATGTTTGAGTAAGGACTCGTATTCAACCAATGTTTGACGGCAGATACCGCAGGGAGGGATCGGTTTATTGCTTTTTCCTTCTGCATTGCGGTAGCTGATGGCCATGGTAAGGATCGGCACTTTGGGATGCGTGGAGGAAGCTGTAGAAAGTAAAACTCTTTCAGCACAGATCCCTACAGGATAACTCGCGTTTTCCTGGTTACTGCCGATCACGGTTTGTCCGTTAGCCAGCATGGCTGCGGCTCCTACCTGAAACTGTGAATAGGGGGCATACGCTATATCGGTGGCTTTGTAGGCAGTGCGTAACAGATCAGCATCTTCTTTGGCAAGCTGATCAATAGAATAGTATACATCGTATTCGATATTGATCTTTTGATGTTCCATAATCGACATTTTAAACGGGTTGCTCATCAATGATTCCTCCTCAATCCGCGCCTTTGCACCTCTGCAGGAATATTTGCGCGCTGAGGCGCAAAGGCGCGGTTGGTTTACTGATTTCGGGAAGAACGATTGATACGCATCATC
>CBHRAM010000022.1:0-20380 GCA_966076165.1 uncultured Chitinophagaceae bacterium | reverse complement strand
AATGCATTTTTGATCAGTGCCGGCAGCCGTTTACGCCCTATTTTAATGACAGGTGCCGCCATGATCGCCGGGATGATCCCGATGGCCATTGGTATGGGTGAAGCGGGTGACCAGACAGCACCACTGGGTATTGCGGTGATCGGTGGTTTATTATTTTCGATGATCAGCACACTGATCTTCTTACCTATGTTGTATCAAAGTGGCACAGGTAAAAAAGTTTATCGTCACGCATCTTTAGACCCCAATGATATTAACAGCAAATATTATGATATCCATGCAGAATAAAATCATCAGTTATATCCTTCCCGGTATCTTCTTATTGGCCTGCAAGCAGGAGAATAAAGAGGCCGTTGCTGCAACAGCCGCTTCTCCCGATTCGGTAAAAGTATTTATACTGAAGAAAGAAGATGTAAAAAAACAGCTGGTATTCCCTTCGGAACTGATCCCTTTTGAAAAAGCGGAGATCTTTGCAAAAGCGAATGGGTATATCAAATCCATTAAAGCAGATATCGGTGACCGTGTTCAGAAAGGGCAAGTACTCGCCACTGTTGATGCGCCCGAACTGATCTCCAATTACGAACAGGCCAATGCAGAATTACAGGCGGCTAATTCAAAATATACGGGCAGTGCTGATGCGTTTCACCGTTTAGAGACAGCGGCTAAAGTAAGCGGCACAATTGCAAGCGGCGAACTGGAAAGGGCACGCAACCAGATGAGTGCAGACCAGGCATCTGTTGCTGCTGCAAGATCGAGAGTAAGTACCTATGCACAGATGAAAGACTATCTTATCATCCGTGCACCTTTTAGCGGAACCATTACACAACGCAATGCAGATGCCGGCGCATTGGTGGGCAGTGCCAACGCAAAGCCGATACTTGTGATTGAAAACACAACAATGCTTCGCCTGCGTGTTCCTATCCAGGAAGCGTATACCGGCGCACAACCCGATTCATCAAGTATTGCTTTTACGGTAGATGCACAACCCGATAAAAAATATTTTGCCAAACTCAGCAGAAAATCGGGCACCATCAGTAAAGAGAACCGGACAGAAACATGGGAGTTCATCATCAATAATTCTAAACAAGAATTAAAATCAGGTATGTATGCCAACGCGGTGATCAGGCTAGACAGGCCAACAGCTTCTTTCACAGTTGTTCCCTCTGCCATTGCCACGACATTGGAAAAAAGATTTACTATCCGTTTAAAAGATGGTAAAGCAGAATGGATAGACGTGAGGAACGGAATGAATACCGGCGATAAAATTGAGATCTTCGGAAATCTTTCTGAAGGAGATACTTTACTCGTTAAAGCAACCGACGAGATCAAACCGGGCACCAAACTGATCCCTAAAAAATAATCGTTTCCTGAAAATAAAAGGTTACGCTGCAAGATGATCGATCTTACTGCGTAACCTTTTTAGTTTCTGACTTAATAATGAAATGAAGCTATTGAATAAGTATCCGGAAAGCCGATAAAAGAAAACGTTGTTTTTCTGCTTACGGGACGTCCTGCTATATCATACGTATATTCATGTACAGCCACCCCATCGGGTTGCCCGTAATCGTCAAAATAATTTTCCCTTAAAACATTGTTCACTGAAAAATAAGAGAGTGGCAGATAGGGATAGTTTTCAAGGTGTTCACGGGTATTGACCTTTTGATCATATTTTACCGGTATAATTTCCTCCGATTTTTTCCAGTCGCCATTGATGAATTGATACAATTCTTTCTTCGAAATATTTCCGTCAGCATTGTAACTAAATTTTGTTTTCCGGGAAGGAAGTTCGCTGATGGCAGTAACAATCCATTCCAGTTTCTCAGTGATCTTCTCATTCGTATAACCAAAGCGGGTTACGTAGCGCAATGTTCCGTACTCATTATAGGTTTCAACAGAACTGATCAGGTTTCCTGTATAATAATATTTCCATTTTCCACCGTATACCACTTCTTTTAAACGGCCGTTCTCATAACTGAAAACAAAGTCCACAAGATTGGTACGGCCCGGGCCACTGAGTGTAAATGCGTGTATACTGCCATCGCTATTATACCGGGTATCAACGATATTATCATCCATGGTTATCCTGCTGATAGGATTATTTGCGGGGGGCGGAATCTGTGGTACCGGATCTTTTGTACAGGCACTTGCCATTAACACCACCATCATCAAAATCTGTGTCGCTCTTTTCATTGCTTCTTGTTTTATGAAGCAAATATCCTTACGCAATAAACGTGCTGCAACCACACAAATATGTAGGTATGATGAAAGGAAAATATAGTGTAGGAGCGGTTATCAGCATTTTACCCACTCACCATCCTGTGGGATATTCGTGCGGTTCTTTAACCGGTTGGCAGTAACCATTTCTGCAAAATCGCTCCGCTTCTGCAAACAGTGATTGATGGTTTCCAGATGAACAACTGTTATCCTTGCTTTTGTATTTTTCGACAAAGCCAAAACATCCTCTGTTGTCATCGTGATGGGATCACTGGTTAAAAATTTAGCACCGCCTCCATTTACAATAATATGCGTAGGTGCATATTTTTCGATCGCCTCTTTTACATCATTACACCAGATCGTATCACCTGCTATATATACAGCTTTGTCCTTGTAGGAGAAAACGAATCCGGAAACAGTACCCATCAGTTTTGCCGTTTCCCCTGTACCATGCTGGCCGTTGGTTCTATGGATGGAAATACTGTTCCATAAAAGATCATCCTTAATAACAGTTACATGTGCAAAACCCTGTTTGAGGATCTTTTCTTCATCAACCGGTTGACAAAAGACAGGGGTTTGTTTATCGATCAACTGTTGCGCAGCCGGATCCCAGTGATCGCGATGGGTATGGGTGATGAAAACCGCGTCGATGGTTTTGAGGAGTTCTTTTAATTCATCATCGGTTACCGGCAGGTCTACCATGGGTATACGAAAGGTATTACCTGCATTACCAACCGGATCCATTGTTTCTTTTTTTGCAAACATGGGGTCGATCAAAATCTTACGGTCATTGATCTCGAGCAAAAGCGTTGCATGCCGTAAGAGGCGGAAGCGGATAGGGCTGCTTAGTTTGTTTTCAGCAGCCAAAGAAATAAGGCCCGGTGCCAAAATTGTTCCGGAGGCTAGTCCTGCCCTTTGCAAAAAAATACGCCTGGATAGTTTTTTCATATTCATTGATTCAATTACAATCTACATGGAAATACGTTATAAAAAACGACAAATATGCAACGAAAACAAATGGCAGCATACCACATAAATATGTAATTTCTTAAAACCCTCTCTTGATTTTTTTCGTAGATCATAACACTTGCCATATACAGGCGAGTCTGTTGGTTTTGTATTGTAATTATTGACCATAAGAAATTGTTAGCGTGATTTTTTTGTTTTTTTTAAACTGTTATTTTTCAATATGTTATCGTGCTCCGATTTTCTTTTATTTCAGTTTGGCACGGTACTTGAAATATTACTCACGAACGCAGTTTCCTAAAATATTTTTTAACCTAAAATCCAGCATCATGAAAACGATCCTTAAAAATTCCGCTGTGCTTGCAACTGTTTTCTTTATGCAGTCTGCACATGCACAACTGGGTGTAAAAACAACCGCCAGTGCTGCAACGAAAGCAACAGTGAATGCCAGCAAAGCAACCAGTGCTGCCATAAACGCCACGAATAAGGCAACGGTTGCAACCGGCAATGCAGTGAATGCTGCTTCCGGTGCAGTAAACCAAACATCATCGGCAACAGTTAAGTCCGCAAAAAAATTAAAGCACGGCACCAAGGTTAACGCTTCTGCCGGTGCTGATGTAAAAAGCAATTCCGACGTTGATGCCAATACGCACAGCACTGCCGGCGGAGAAGAGAAAGGACTGTTGCGTGCACAATCTGTTTCACAGGCAGATGCACACGCCAACGCCAACGCAACACTACCCATGAATGAAGTAAAAGATGAGATGAAAGCCAAAGGAGAAGATGTAAAAGCAGATGCAGCGAAAGCAAAAGAAGCCGGTGTAAAAGCCAAAGCAAAAACAAAAGAGAAAATAAGTGAAGCAAAACCCGATGCAAAACTGAAAGCAGATGCGAAAGTGCAGGGTTCTGCAAAAACAGGGAAACAGGAATAAGCAGTCCCGTTTTAAGATCCAATAAAAGCATACCCCCGTTTCAATTGTTAGTGCAAAAGATTTATTAACTGATTAAACAACAATTATGAAAACGATTCATTGTATGTATGCCGTCCTGTTCTTTTTACCTGTCCTGGGTATGACACAGGAGAACAATTCAAAGGGATCACAGAAAAATGAACTCAGTGCTTCTGTTAATTATCAATCTGCTCTTCATTATTTTGGCAGAACAGACAGTTTACAAAGCAGCGGGCTCTTTCCTTCGCTTGGTTTTCAATCCAGAACAGGATTGTATGCGCAGGGAAATTTCATATTTGTTCATAACAATAGTCAGCCAACAACCTATACCGGCACTACCGTTGAAGCGGGGTATCGCTTCCCCGAGACCGATCATTTCTCCGGTAATGTTTTCTATACGCAGTTCTTATACAAGGATAAAAGTACCCTCGTTCAATCAGCATTAAAATCGCAGACAGGGATCAACCTCAATTATCTGAATAAGATCATTAATATCAACAGCGGTGTTGATCTGAAGTTCAGTAACCAGACAGACCTGGGTGCCACACTGGGATTAGATCATTTATTCCTGATCCCTACCGGTGTTGAGCACCAGGCTTTTGCCATCAACCCTTCTGTGTATGCGTATGCGGGTACCCAGAATTTCAGTAACACCTATCTGGAAAAGAAAAATATTCTTGGTGTTCCCTTTACACAGCAAACCACATCGCAGGTTACCCAATTCAATATTCTTTCCTACGAGTTTTCTATGCCGCTTGTATTTGTTTCAGGAAAATTCAATGCGTCCATAACACCATCGTATACCCTTCCGCAAAACCTGGTAACGGTTGCCGGAAGGCCCGATCTTTCTGAACGGGGTAAGCCGCTGTTTTATGTGACAGTAGGTGTGGGTGTGAAATTATAAATTACCATTTCATTGTTTGCATAATTACCTGCCAGTGGCCGTTACGGCAGATCCAGGCACGCAGGTAATTTTCTTTTTTATCGCCAACCTGCACGGTTCCATAGGTGTAAGCGAAATCACGGGAAGAAGCAATGCCACCATTGAGCGATCGCAAAACGACTCCGGCAGGTATGGTTTTTAATCCGGTATTGATCTGCTCTACTCCTTTATAGGGTGTATGCCCTTCTGTGTGCAACAGGCTTTCTGCAGCCAGAAAAGGTTTCCAGGCTTCTTTATCCCTTTGTTGTATGGCCTGATTTAATTGATGGTCGTTCACTAAAACATCCTGAAAATTGAACGTAATGATCTCTCCCCTGGGTAAACTCAACTGTTCTACAGATTTAACCGGAACAGCTGCACTATAATAAGTAACCCCAAGATCTGCCAGGTTTTTCCATTCCCCTTTTTGATTGATCTGCCAGATAGAAGAAAAACTGCCTTTATTCAACGGTGTGTCTTTACTGCTTTTCTCCCTGAATTCATAAGGCCCAGCCGTAACACCCATATCGCCAGAAGCGCTGATCACGGCAAAACTGGGGCCCCAGGTTAGTACCCCCGGTCCAGCTTTCTGCTGTTTGAACACTTCCCGCGCATTAACCGCATTTCCCTGCCTGAAAACAACACCTGCACTATCCATAAAATTCAGAAACCCTTCTTTGATGGTATGCGTGAGGGTAAAAGCGGCAAATGCCTTTTCTGCATTGATCAGCCCTTTTATATTCTTTTGAGAAAAAGAAGGCAAGCCCCAAAACAGGCCGATAGCTATCAGAAATATCAATTGTGTTTTTCTCATTATATGATCTTTTTACTGTTTTGATACAATATATATAGTATCAAAAGAAGAGAAAATCCAAAAAATGACCGGTGCCGTTTTTCTTATGTAACCGGTAGCCCACTCAACTGTATATAAATCATGCCCTTGCCTGATTTTAATCATGTTTTAGGGCTACGCACCGTGCTAATTTGTACCCTTAAAATTGACACTAAATTACCAGTTATGGAAACAACCCTGATACAAGGTAAGCAGGCGGCAGAAACCGCTTCCAAAAAAGCCGCATCGGTGGCCATTATGGATGGCAATGAAGCAGCTGTTTACATCGCTTACAAAACAAGTGAAGTGTGTGCCATCTACCCCATCACCCCATCCTCCGCCATGGGCGAGTTTGCTGATGAGTGGAGCAGCGATCTCAAAGAAAATATTTTCGGAGAAGTGCCCAAGATCATAGAAATGCAGAGCGAAGCCGGTGCTGCCGGTGCTATTCACGGTGCCTTGCAGGGAGGAGCTTTGGCTTCCACGTTTACCTGCTCTCAGGGATTGTTACTCATGATCCCTAATATGTATAAAATTGCCGGTGAGTTAACACCTACCGTATTTCATATCGCCGCCAGGGCTTTGGCTACCCATGCTTTATCCATCTTTGGGGACCATAGTGACGTGATGGCCGTTCGTTCCACCGGTTTTGCCATGCTGTTCGGCAACAGCGTTCAGCAGGCGCATGATATGGCCATGATCGCTACCGCAGCAACCTTACGATCCAGTATTCCTTTCTTAAATATTTTTGATGGTTTCCGTACCTCTCATGAACTGAATGAGGCGGATATCCTTTCCGATGAGATCATCAAACAAATGATCGATGTGAATGATGTGGCACGTCACCGTCACCGTTCCTTAAACCCTGAAAATCCCAATATCCGTGGTACCGCGCAAAACCCCGATGTCTATTTCCAAAGCCGCGAAGCCTGTAACGAATACCACTGGAAAGTACCCGAGATCGTAGAATCCACCATGCAGAAATTTGAACAGCTTACCGGCCGTGCTTATAAACTGTTTGAATATTATGGACACCCCCAGGCAGAAAACGTGATCATCATCATGGGCTCTGGTTCCGGTGCTGTGCAGGAAACCGTTGACTACCTGAATAAGAAAGGGGAGAAAACCGGTTATCTCCACGTACACCTCTATCGTCCTTTCTCTGTAAAACACTTTATCAATGCCTTACCGAAAAGTGTAAAACATATTGCCGTTCTGGACCGTTGCAAAGAAACCGGAGCGATCGGTGAACCATTATATATGGATGTGATCAATGCCTTGCACGCAGGATGGGAAGGCGCCATTCCTTCCGTGATCGGCGGCCGTTATGGATTGGCTTCCAAAGAATTCAACCCAGGAATGGTGAAAGCTGTATTTGATGAACTGAAAAAAGACAAACCGAAAAACAGCTTCAGCATTGGTATTGAAGATGATGTTACCCATAAAAGTCTTGCCTACGATAAACATTTTTCACTGGAAGACCAGCACTTATTCCGCGGCCTGTTCTTTGGCCTGGGTGCCGATGGTACCGTTAGTGCCAATAAGAATACGATCAAGATCATTGGTGATGTAACCAATAACCATGTGCAGGGTTATTTTGTGTATGACTCAAAAAAATCGGGCTCCCTTACTGTATCGCACCTGCGTTTCAGCGAAAAACCGATCATGTCAACCTACCTGATCAACGAAGCTAATTTTGTTGCCTGTCACCACTTCCAGTATTTACAGAAATATGATATCCTGAAAGATGCGCAACATGGCGCTACCTTCTTACTCAATGCGCCTTTTGCCACCGAAGATGTCTGGCATAACCTGCCACGCAATATCCAGGAAGAGATCAAAGAGAAAGAACTGAAACTCTATGTGATCAACGCTTCCAAAGTGGCCAAGGAGACCGGCATGGGTTCACGCATCAATTCCATTTTGCAAACCTGCTTCTTTGCTATCTCTAATGTGATACCAAAAGAAGAAGCCATCAGCTATATCAAAAAAGCCATTAAGAAATCTTATGGTAGAAAAGGAGATGCCGTAGTACAGAAAAACTATGATGCGGTTGATAAAACACTCGAGAACCTGTCATTGGTTGACTACACATCTCTCACTATCGGTAATAAAGAATCTGAACCCGCCATCTCCGGTAATGCCCCTGATTTTGTACAGCAGGTATTGGCCAAGATCATTGCAGGCGATGGAGATAACCTTCCGGTTAGCGCATTCCCTGCAGATGGTGCATACCCTTCTGCCACTACCCGTTATGAAAAAAGGAATATTGCCGAACAGGTTCCTGTTTGGGACCCAAGCCTTTGCTCTCAGTGTGGTAAATGTTTCTTTGTTTGTCCGCACGCTGCTATCCGTCCGAAAGTATACGATAACGAATTACTGAAAGATGCACCTGATTTCTTTAAACATGTGGCACCGATCGGTAAAGAGTTCTTTAAAGAAACCGAATCCTATACTTTACAGGTAGCCGTGGAAGATTGTACCGGTTGTAATCTTTGTGTTGAGGTTTGTCCTATCGAAAGCAAGACCGAACCCGGCCACAAAGCCATCAACATGCATGATGTATTACCGTTGAAGGAAACCGAAAAACAAAACTGGGATTTCTTTATCGGCCTTCCGGATATTGACAGAACAAGGATCAACCGCAGCACCGTAAAGGGCTCACAATTACTCGAACCTTTGTTTGAATTCTCCGGTGCCTGCAGCGGATGTGGCGAAACACCTTACCTGAAATTACTGACCCAATTGTTTGGCGACCGGATGATCGTTGCCAACGCAACCGGTTGTTCTTCTATTTTCGGCGGTAACCTGCCTACTACTCCGTGGAGCAAGAATGCACAGGGACTCGGACCAGCCTGGGCCAACTCATTATTTGAGGATAATGCAGAGTTTGGTTTAGGTATCAAACTGGCTACCGATATGAAACGCAATTACGGATTGTCTTTACTAAAAACCCTGCGTGATGATGTAGGTGCAGAATTAACCGATGCGATCGTTGGCAATGTAGAAGCCAATGAAACAGAAGTGATCCAGCAACGTAAAAATGTGAACGAATTAAAAAACCGTTTACAGAATATCAATAAACCTGAAGCCCGTTTGTTAAACCAGGTAGCCGAATTCCTCGAACACAAATCCATGTGGATCGTGGGTGGTGATGGCTGGGCCTATGATATCGGCTTCAGCGGATTGGATCATGTGTTATCAACCGGAGAAAACGTAAACATACTGGTACTGGATACAGAAGTGTATTCCAATACCGGCGGACAAAAATCCAAATCATCACCGATCGGCGCCAGTGCCAAATTCTCTATCAAGGGAAAAACAACCGGTAAGAAAGATCTGGCCATGCAGGCCATTGCACACGGAACCGCTTTTGTGGCAGAGATCGCGATGGGTGCGAATGATGTTCACGCATTAAAAACCATTCTGGAAGCAGAAGCGTATCCCGGACCTTCTATCATCATTGCTTATAGTCACTGTATTGCACACGGCTATGATATGTGCCATGGTTTAGACCAGCAGGAGCTGGCGGTGAAAACAGGTTACTGGCCGCTGTTCCGTTTTAACCCAATGAAAGAACAGGGACAACGTTTCGTGTTAGACAGCAAAGAACCTTCTGTTGCACTGGATGAGTTCATGTATCATGAGAATCGTTTTGCAACCATTAAAAACAATGATCCTGCTAGAGCCACAGAATTCCTAGCTCAGGCTAACGATGGCATTAAACAGCGTTGGGACAGGATCCAGGCATTAAAAGCCTTATAGATCGATTGCCTACTAACCCTAAGGGGGATCTCACCAGAGATTCCCCTTTTTATTTGGAGAAGTGGCTACAAAATATGAGAGATAGAAACGGACTCATCGGTTTCTTCACCGGATAACAGGATCAGGAATAGAAAAAACCTGTCCATCACCTGCAAAAATTTCTTTTCCATGTAACGATGTATTCTTTTGACGGCTTAGATCACTTTTAATTCGTCTCTGCCCTCAGCTTTTTTGGTTATGCTCTTTTCAGAACCGTTTGTTTTTGTCCAGATCAGTTGATGATCATGGGTAGAGGCTTTGGTTTCATCAACCAGCACGCTGGATCCTTCTTTACCACCCGCCAGCACTGCCAGCATAAGAGAGGTGGAGATGTACTTTCCTTTCATTTGTATATCGTTTATTTTTTTTACTTGTTTTTACACTGCAAAAATACATCCTTTTTCACTGGCCACACAATCACACATTCATGTGAAATCCTTTGCCAGTAAGGTTTTTACAGTCATGGATGCCGGCTGCCGTTTATCTGTGCGGGCATCCGTTTATCCGGGTACGGGACTGAAAAATATTTTTGCACCCGCTGCAGAAGATGAACTTTTTGGGGTACAGGATCGTAACGGGCGGGTTTCCCGGGTGCTTACCACATAAATGTGTGGTTTTCCTTCCGGGTTATGCAGGATGCGGTTTTGTTTTTAGATTTGAGGATTGTATCCGCACATGAAAAAAACGTTTTTTCTGTTGGCTTTATTGCTGTGTGCACAGGTAAAGATCCTGTGTCAGCAGGGTTTTACGTTTAACCGTATCAGTACGGAAGATGGCATCGGGCTTGCATCCAATGTTGTGTATTGTGTTTACCAGGATACAAAAGGTTTTATCTGGGTGGGCACCGCCAATGGCTTACAGCGGTTTGATGGGAGCAAGTTTGTCCAATTCGGGTCCGTGAAAGGGTTGAACAACCTGATGATCGCCAACCTTACACAGATCGTTCCGCACGACAGTTCAAATTTATGGCTGAGTTTTACAGACCGCCAGGAGTTCGGCCTTTTTAATACCTCAACACTTAAGTACACCCCTGTTCCGTTAAAAACAAAACGGCCCATTACCGGGTATTCCGGTTTCCGGTTATGGAAAAGCCATGACGGCGAAGTGTTCCTCTCTGTTTTTAAATACGGCATCCTTCATTATGATAAAAAGAACAAGATCTTTTCAGAGGATAACTATTTTAATTTCCCCGAAGGATGGATACCCAACACTTCTGTGTTTGAAGACACGGTTGCCCATCGGTATTGGATGACCTTTTTTGAACATGGCCCCGCTGTGTATGACCAGCGTACAAAAAAACTCTTTACTGCGGCCTATAACCCGGAGAATATCCCCTTGCTAAACAATAAAAGCGTTCAAACTGGCGCTGCTGAATTTTATATTGACAGCAAGAAAAGGCAATGGATCTTTAACTGGAACAATCTGGGCCATGTAAAACACTGTTTCGATTCTACCGGGAAAGAATTAAAGGATACTGCGGGCCTGAATTATAACCCTGATTATTCGGAGATGCGTTATTTCTATGAAACCAGACAGGGTGTGCTCTGGGTATATGGAACCAATGCGCTGTATAATTTTGACAGAAACCAGCATCGCTTTTTCTTTTATGAACATAGCAGCGGCAGTGAAACCGGGATTCAGTTTCACTTTGTAAACCAGGTAACGGAAGACCGCGACGGAAGTATCTGGATCGCAACCGACAATGGCCTTTACTTTACTTCACCCGGCAGCGGAACCTTTTCTGTTGTAAACATGCTGTTTACGGATAAAAAAAGTGGCACAGAGTTTACGGATATCATTCAGTTGCGATCGGGCCAATACTGGATGAGTACCTGGGGCAAGGGCATCATTACCTTATCCGGCCGTGATATGGTAAAGTATGATGCAGGCATCTATAATGGAGAACCACCAAAGAACAGTACGAAGTGGATCCAGTATCGACAGACCTGGGCACTGTATCAACACACAGATGGCAAAGTATGGATCGGTTGCCAGGCCGGTGCTTTTATGGTCTATGATACTTTACTCAGGAAAACAAAATTTCTGACGGATACTGTTTTTCATGGAGCAACCATTAAATATGTTACCGGTGACAGTAAAGGGAATATTCTGATGGGAACCACGCGCGGGCTGATTGCCAGGTATGATGGCAAAAAATTCACAGCCATGCAACAGCTGAGCAGCAATATCACCAAGATCCTGGTTGATAAAGAAGGATTGATCTGGATAGCCGCAGAAGGCAATGGCCTGTATTGTTTAAGTGCAGATGCTTCAAAAATTCTGAAACACTATACAACAAGTGGTACAGAGAACCGATTGTTTTTAAATATCGGTAAGGATATTGAGGAGCTGAACGACAGTACCATCGTATTTGGTGCGGGTGCCATGAACTTTATCAATAAAAGGACCGGCAAAGTAAGCTGGTTAACTTTTGATGATGGGCTGCCGGGTAATTCCATTCTGCGCATGCGCAAAGATGCGGATGGCTATTTATGGATGATCACACTCAACGGCCTTTGCCGTTACAATCCCAACACCAGAAGGATCACCACCTATGGAAGAAAGGATGGAATTACCCTTTCGCATCTCACCACCGAAGCAGATTATTTCAGTAAAGATGGATATGTGATGTTTACGGGCAATAATGCGCTGATGTATTTTCTTCCTTCCGTATTCAGCAATAAGCAGCCACCGGATGTGGTGATCACCGATTTTAAATTGCTGAACAATTATCTCCCGGTAGATTCCCTCTTATCAAAACCGCGGATCCAGTTCAGCAGTGTACAGAATTCTTTTTCCATTTATTTTTCTGCACTCAGTTATGTGCAGCGGGAGAAACTCACTTACTACTATCGTATGTCGGGTATTGATAAGGATTGGATCAAAGCAGACCGGCAGAACATCATCAACTATTCTTTGCTGCCACCCGGCAAATACACATTCAGCGTGTATTGCGAAGACATTGATGGTACAAGGTCAAAGAATATTACAGAGATGGAGATCTATATCAAACCTCCGTTCTGGCGAACCTATTGGTTTATGAGCCTGTTGCTGCTGCTGGTCACCTGGGGCGTTTATATGGTGCACCGTTTACGCGTAAATAAACTGCTGGCCGTTGAAAAATTACGCAACCGCGTGGCACGCGACCTGCATGATGATATGGGGAGCACACTCAGTACCATCAACATACTCAGTTCCATGGCCAAAAGCCGTATGCTGATCGACCCGATCAAAACGGCCGAATACATCGGTAAGATCAGCGATAACAGTCAGCGCATGATGGAAGCCATGGATGATATTGTATGGAGTATCAAACCCAGCAACGATACCATGCAGAAGATCGTGGCACGTATGCGCGAGTTTGCCACCAATGTATTGGAGGCAAGGGAGATAGAACTGGATTTTCGTGTGGATGAACCCGTATATGAGGTGAAGCTGAATATGGAAGCGAGAAGGGATTTCTTTCTCATCTTTAAAGAAGCCGTTAACAATGCGGCCAAATATTCAAGGGCGAGTATGGTAGCTGTGCAGATGGGGGTTCATAATAACCGGCTGGTCTTGATGGTGGCAGATGATGGCGTAGGCTTTGATACCGAGAAGTCGGATAATGGCAACGGCCTCGGCAATATGCAGAAACGTGCCGATGCCATGCAGGGAAGGTTACAGGTGATTTCCCAACCCGGTAAAGGGACCCGGGTGACCGTGAATGTACCCTGCACGATCTAACCCTCGCGTCCCCTCGCGGCTTAGCGCCTTTGCGGTTAAGCTTTCGCCGGGAGATTAACATGTTTATGCGGTTGTTTTAAGGAAGCAGAGCCCCTATTTTTGACCTGAGAAATACTACTGATGACAAAACTGTTGATTTACGAAGACAACCCCCAGCTACGTGAAGGACTGACCATGCTGATCAATGGATCGGACGGGTTTGAGGTTTTGGCGGCATTCAAGAACTGTAACAATGTGATTGAAGAAGTGAATGCCTGGAAACCGGATGTGATCCTGATGGATATCGATATGCCCGGCATCAATGGCATTGAAGGATTGAAAAAGATCCGGGAGATCAATACGGATGTGAAGATCCTGATGCTTACCGTGTTTGATGACAATAAAAATGTATTCCAGGCCATCAGCAACGGGGCCAATGGATATATCCTGAAAAAAACACCCCCTGCCCGCCTGCTGGAATATATTACCGAAGCACAGACCGGTGGTGCACCCATGACAGCGAGCATTGCCACACAGGTATTAAAGATGTTCTCTTCTATGAATAATGAGAAGGGAGAAGATTATAATTTATCTGACCGCGAAAAACAGGTGCTGCAATTTCTGGTTGATGGATACAGCTATAAAATGATCGCAACAGAAATGTTCATTGCCATTGATACGGTGAGAAGCCATATCAAAAAGATCTACGAGAAACTGCACGTGAACAGTAAAAGCGAAGCAGTGGCCAAAGCGTTTAAAGACAGGATCGTATAAGCAAATCATAAGAAATGAAGCCGCAGATACGCAGATTATTATAATGTAATCTGCGTATCTGCGGCTATATTATTTTTTATTCTTCACAGAATTTCATTTACCACTCTTATCAATTTTTTTCCTTTCATCCCCAACCACATTTTCATGTGATTGCCTGCAACCCGCAGCAGTTCTAGGTTTGCGCCATAATCAAAACGCAATAGATCATGAACAAAAAATTTATTACTCTTTCAGTACTCGCATGTATACTGATCGCTGCTGTTGTTGCCTGCAGCAATTTATCCGGTAACGATAACACAAATGCAACTACGACCAAACTCACACCTAAAGATTCTGCGGCCCGTGTAAAACGAGGCGAATACCTGGTTAGCACCGTGGGTTGCGATGATTGTCACTCACCCAAAAAAATGGGAGCCAAGGGCCCTGAGATCATTCCTGAATTACGTCTTTCAGGTTTTCAGAAAACAGCTCCGCTTCCTGAAGTAGATAAGAAAACGGTTCAAAAAGGATGGGCATTGCTGGCACCGGATCTTACCGCAGCTGTTGGCCCATGGGGAATTTCCTATGCAGCTAACCTTACCTCTGATCAAACCGGTATCGGTAACTGGAAAGAAGAAAACTTTGTAAAAGCGATCCGCGAAGGAAAATTAAAGGGGCTTGACGGAAGCCGTCCGATCCTGCCTCCCATGCCATGGGTTGTATACCGTAATATGACAGATGAGGACCTGAAATCCATATTCGCCTACCTCAAAACGGTAAAGCCCGTGAACAATGCCGTTCCTGCTCCGGTAGCTTTCGGCGAGATCAAATAGACAACGATACTGATGAGTGAATTAATATATCCTTGATAACCAATGCAATAAGCCCGGCAATGCCGGGTTTTTGCGTTTTTACCCCCTCAAATTCCTGCAAAAACACGCATTTCACACATTTATGTGATTGTAAACCCGCATTATCCATGATATTTTTGTTTTGTCAATCATGAAAAAGGCAATTCAACATATGGTTTTGGGGCTGTTCTGCTTCGCAGGTATTGTATTGGCCTCACCTAATTGGTTCATCAGCCATGCCCGGCCCATGAGCACTGCGTGGCAGTTGACAGAAACCAAGGATACTCCGGATACGCTATCCACTGATGGTACAAAAACAGATCCTGCTCCCTCAATTCTGGAGGGTACTGCCCGTTTTACCTGCTGGTAGGCCTTTTTTCTTTCGATATCCGAAAAATATGGCTTCGTTTTACCGGGCCGGGGCTCAATCACACACTCGCAGGGTTGCTTTTAATTAATTTTGCGTCAGAAGATAAATGAACGCATTATGATACAAACAGGCAACCCGGTAATCAGCATCTACACCGAAATGACACCCAACCCGGAAACCATGAAGTTCGTGGCCAATAAATTATTGTATCCCGGCAAGAGCATTGATTTTGCAGACGAGACCCTTTCCGGCCCATCGCCTTTGGCAAAAGAACTGTTCAGCTTTCCTTTTATCAAGAGTGTGTTCATTGCCAGCAATTTTGTTACCCTTACCAAAACCTCAGATACAGAAGACTGGCAGGATGTGATCCCTGCAATTAAAACCTTTTTAAAAGATTACCTGGAGAACGGCGGCGTAGTGGTAAATGATGAGGAAGTGGCCAAAGTAAAACAGGAAGCCAGCAATACCGTAAGCGCAGATGATGATGATATTGTTAAACGTGTAAAAGAACTGCTTGAGAATTATGTAAAACCTGCCGTTGAAATGGATGGCGGTGCCATACAGTTCAAAAGCTATAATGAAGGCGTTGTAAACCTGATGTTGCAGGGAAGCTGCAGCGGTTGCCCATCTTCCATGATCACCTTAAAAGCCGGTATCGAAGGAATGATGAAGCGTATGATACCCGAAGTAAAAGAAGTAGTGGCCGAGGCCGAATAAGATAGTTGTGAGTTGAGTTAGTAAAATGTCCCGTGTAAAAGCGGGACATTTTTATTTTCCGTCTTCTTCTTTTCTTTTTTCCTTCGTTTCTCTCTTTTTGAAACCAGGAGGTTTCGCCAGAAGAGGGACAGAAGAAGAGAAGCGTCTCTCAAATTTGGGATGGCCGATATTGTCGATCAGGTCATATCGCGCCCTTACCCAACCCACTCTTTTTCTTTTGCGGAGTCTTTTTTATACCTTTCCATACTATCAAGCCTGCTATATGAATAAAGAACAGATCGCTGAATTATTGCAGACCTATCATGGCCATTTTATTGACCGGCTCCGCGAAATGAATGATGCCGATTTCTGTTTTGCACCGGAAGGAAAATGGACCGCCGGCCAGCAGTTGGATCATATCATCAAATCTGCAGGTCCGGTAAATATGGCTATGCGGCTTCCGAAATTTATTTTACAATGGAAGTTCGGCACCGCTAACCGCCCCTCAAAAACCTATGAGCAGCTTGTTGAAAAATACAACCAGAAATTAAAAGAAGGAGGAAGGGCTTCCGGCCGTTTTGTTCCGGCACCGGTTGATGTGGCGAGCAAAGAGTTACTGCTTACAAAGTTAGGTACGCTGGTAAATAAACTTTCCCGCATAACACAGAAACACAGTGAAGCAGCATTGGATCAATATATTTTACCGCATCCATTGCTGGGCAAACTAACACTGCGCGAAATGTTATACTTCACAGCTTATCATGTAGAACACCATAGGCAACTGGTGGAAAAGGGGTTGCAGCAAAAATGAATATTGAATATTCAACAAGGAATAATGAATGTTGAACTGTCTTAATCGCGTTCCTTTATTCATCTTCGCATCAGATATATGAAACAGGCTTTTTCGATCTTTCTTACCAAACACTGGGATGCATTGCTTGCGTCGGTTGCCGCCTGTCTGTTTATTTATTATTACACGCTTCATAGCGGTATTGGTATTTCGCCGGATTCGGTGATGTACCAGACAACGGCTATTAATATTCAATCGCATTTTTCTTTTACCGATTTCAATGGGTTGCCTACTGTTGATTTTCCTTTGGGCTATCCTTCTTTTCTTGCTTTTTTTGCATGGATCAGCGGGTTAACGGTTTTACAGGTGGTTCCGTTTCTTAATGCTGCTTTATTCAGCAGTGTGATCATTCTTACAAGTATCATTATCGAAGGCTATCAAAACACGTCTTCTTTTTATAAAGCATTGATCCTTGCGGCCCTTGCCTGTAGTCCCTGTTTACTGGAAGTCTATTCCATGCTTTGGTCGGAAACCCTGTTTATTTTTCTGGGCCTGTTGTTTGCTGTGGCTTATCGCCATTATTTTCGGTCACACAGTTATCGGCAGCTTCTTGTTGTTGCCTGTATTGCAGCCGTCGCTTTTGTAACACGCTATGCGGGTATTACCTTATTGGTTGCCGGTGGTTTTTTATTGCTGTTTGATGGCGAACTGGGTATGGCTAAAAAGATCAGGCAGCTTGTATTCTTTACGCTGATCGGCAGTTCGCTTGCAGCAGCCAACCTTATAAGAAATACACTTGTTACGGGCCATGCCACAGGTGTTCGTGAAAAGGCGATCCGGTCATTAACCGATAACCTGAACCAGATCGGAGGTACTTTATCTGACTG
This sequence comes from uncultured Chitinophagaceae bacterium, assembly GCA_966076165.1. Lineage (GTDB taxonomy): Bacteria > Bacteroidota > Bacteroidia > Chitinophagales > Chitinophagaceae > Sediminibacterium. The sequence continues at coordinate 2,643 of CBHRAM010000022.1, read as the reverse complement.
GCTGCCTTTTATTAAGGGACATGAAATGCTAGCTACACTCATTTTTATACTGGTTCTGTTATTGGGTGCCTGGCAGCTATTCTACCGGACAATTCAGCAACAATATTTTGCCGGTTATGAAACCATTATTGCCTGCCTCTTTGTAGTGTATGCATCATTTATGCTCGTGATCGCTACCATTTCGAGATTTGAAAGTCTTACCAGCCGTTTATTATCACCCATGTATATTCCTTTGTTATTGGTTGGCAGCAGCTGGCTCATCAATACCATCCGGCACGCTTACCCGATCAAGCGATATGTACTGGTTGCGGTTGTCCTAATTTGTTATAGTGGCCTTCAATACAATCAATACCGTCTGAATGCAGAAGCATGGGAAGGCATCCGGGATGCGGGTATTCCCGGGTATACAGAAGACCCCTGGGTGCACTCACCTACCATGGCTTTTATCAAAAAGAATAAAGCTGATTTTTCCGGGCCGGTGTATTCCAACGCAAATGATGCTGTCTATTTTTTAAGCGGCGTGCATGCATTGGCACTTCCGCATAAAGAAATTCAGACAGAGATCGATGTGCTTTTACAAAAACCTTCTTTCCAGCTGGTATGGTTAATTGATGGAGAAAACCCGGACCTGGTTAATCTCGAATTTATCAAACAACACAAGAAACTTATTTCTGTAGAAACGATGGAAGATGGTGCTGTGTATCTGTTTTCTGACAGTACAAATACTCACTGATAATTTGAAAGCCGCGGCTGTTTCTGTAACTTGATCAAAATTTGATCCATGTTACGTAGCTGTTTATCCTGTATGGCATTCCTGTTTCTTAGCCATGGTTTTGCGCAGAACCCTTCTCTTTTTAGTGTAAATAAAGACAGTACAAAATTTACGCTCACAGTTGCCGGCGCATCACACCTGGCTTCTTTGCCATTAAAATGCATGCAGCAACAATATCCCAACAAGATCAACCATACTGCTATCAGTGATAGCGACCAGGTATTAACGCCTATTCAGCAACACCCTGCTTTTTACGGTTGTTTCGACTGGCATAGCAGCGTGCACGGGCATTGGATGCTGGTTCGGTTATTGAAAGATTTTACCAACCTGCCTGAAGCAAAGCAGATCAGGGAGTCGCTCTCAAAAAATATCAACCCTGTAAATATTCAGCAGGAGATAAAATATTTTGATGGAGCAATGGCCAAAAGTTTTGAAAGAACGTATGGATGGGCATGGTTACTAAAACTACAACAGGAGTTATTAACCTGGAATGATGCAGATGCTGTGAAATGGCGGACCGCTTTACAACCGTTTTGCGATACCGTTATAAAGATCTGGCTGAAGTACCTGCCCAAACAAACCTATCCCAACCGTACCGGTGTGCATCCCAACACAGCTTTCGGATTGGTGTTTGCCTTGGATTATGCAAGAACCGCGGGCAATAAAGTTTTTGAAGACGCCATTATTAAAGCAGCCAGATTATTATATAGTAAAGACAAAAATGCACCCACGGTATGGGAACCCGATGGAACCGATTTTCTTTCTCCTTCTTTGGAAGAAGCAGACCTGATGCGGAAAGTTTTACCAAAAGAACAGTTCCTTCCCTGGTTCAACAACTGGATCTCGAATACTTCTTTACAGCACCTTACACAACTTCCTGTTGTTTCAGACAGAACCGATCTGCAGATCGTACACCTCGATGGCTTATGTTTCAGCAGAAGCTGGTGTATGAAAGGGATTGCACAACTGTTACCAGCCGGGGATAAACGAAAAACCCTGCTGCTGCGTTCTGCCATCAAACACCTGAATGCCAGTTTGCCCAATGTAGTGAGCGGTAGTTATGGTGGTGAACATTGGTTGGCAAGTTTTGCGGTGTACGCACTTGTTAATGATTGAATGAGTGCATGAGCGAATGATAGAATTTTATTGGGGTAGGGCGTTGGTTTCATTCTCTATTTCCTACATTTAAAGATGGATATAGCTTCTTTCTATCATCAATTCATTACCGGCATCCAGCAAACCGGGCCCCTGGAGTTTATTGCGGTATTTGCAGGTATTGGCAGTGTGTGGTTTAGTATGAAGGAGAATATTTTTGTGTATCCAGTAGGATTGGTCAGCACGATTCTCTATATCTACCTCAGCGTAAAGGGCCATTTGTTTGGCGAAGCCAGTGTGAATTTATATTACACCATCATGAGCATCTATGGATGGGTACTCTGGTCAAGAAAAGATGCGCAAAAACACGAAGCCGTATTACATATAACTTATAGCAGCCGTAAGGAATGGATACAGCAGCTATTGTTTTTTGCTGTCTTTTATGTAGTGATCTTTTTTGCGCTTTCCTGGATCAAACAGGCATTTGCCCCTGAAGCCATTCCCTGGGCCGATGCATTTGCCTCAGCCACTGCTTATACCGGTATGTGGCTTATGGCCAAAAAGAAAATGGAGAACTGGATCTGGTGGATTGCAACAAACTGTGCTTCCATTCCGTTATACTTTATCAAAGGATATGTGTTTACGAGTGTGCAGTTTGTGGTGCTGCTGATTTTAGCCATTGCAGGGTTTGTTGAATGGAAGAAAAGAGTGAAAGAGGGGCAGAACAGATGAGCAGGGAACAGATGAACAAGGATCGGAAAGGGGTGAAAAAAGTT